>DXVG01000175.1 GCA_019409045.1 Clostridiales bacterium
TCCTCCAGGTGGCAGCGCGGCACGACGCCCGCCTCGAACGCATCCGCCACGGTCGCAAGATAATAGTCCATGGCCTCCCGGCGCGTCATCTTCATCTTCTTGAAGATGTGGTAGTCGCTGCAGCTGACGAGGATGCCCGTCTCACGGATGCCGAGGTCGCGCACGAGGCGAAAGTCCTCCTTCGTGGCGCGGATCCACGTCGTGATCTCCGGGAACTTCAGCCCCAGCTCCATGCACTTTTCGAGCGCCTCGCGGTCTTTCTTGCTGTAGATGAAAAACTCCGTCTGCCGGATGATGCCGTAGGGGCCGCCGAGGCGGCTCATGAGCTTGAAAAGCTCCACGATCTGATCCGGCGTGTAGGGGTCCACCGACTGCTGCCCATCGCGGAAGGAGGTGTCTGTGATCCATATCTCCTCCGGCATGTTCATGGGCACGCGGCGGTGGTTGAAGGGGACTTTGGGGACGGTATCATAATCATAGATGTCCCGATACAGGTTCGGTTCCTCCACATCCTGCAGGGAGTACCGATAGTTTTTTTGCTCCAACAGGTTGGTCTTGGGGGACATTTCCAGCATAGGCCGCACCTCCAGTATACTTGTATACAATTATATGAAACTCCGAGGATTCGTAAACCCATAAATCGGTCATTTTTGGTTAAAATAAGGTTATATCTGCATCTTTCAGAGGAATTAAATGCAAAATGCCGCACTTTCGCCGCGCAAAGACAGAAGTCACGGGGCGATGGGCGGCATAAGAAGCGGCCGGCAACGCAGGGTTGCCGGCCGGGGGTCAGGTTCTTTCCGTGTCTGTTTCGAGGGCGGGACGCGCTTTCAGCGTCCGGGAGCTCATGGCGCCGCCATTGCTCGGCGCCCCTGGGCGGCGATATGCCGTCGCATGTCACTGGACGACGCGGATTTTTACGCGATTCTCCAGCTCCCGGAGCTGGTCTTCCGGGGCGGATACATCCGTGATGATCTGCGCAAGGTCGCTCCACGCGCAGAACTGCACAGCGCAGTCCGTTGTAAACTTGCTGCCGTCGCACACGAGGACGGCCTGCTTCGCGTGTTCGATCATCACGCGCTTGACCTCGGCCTCTGCGTAGTTTGCGGAGCTGGGGCCGCTGCGCTGGTGGAAGCCGCTGGCGCCGATGAAGGCAATATCCGCGCGAAAGAGCCGCAGGGCGTTTAGCGTCACCATGCCCACGCAGGCCATGCTCATGCTGCGCATTTCGCCGCCGAGGGAGATCAGCGTGTTTCCGCTGTTGCGGAACAGCGGAGGAATGATCGCGGAATTGGTGATGATGGTCAGGCCCTCGCGCTGGGCAAGCAGCTTTGCGATCTCACAGGTGGTGCTGCCCGAGTCCAGTATCACCATCGCCCCTGTCGGAACGAGCTGCGCGGCCTCGCGGGCGATCCTACGCTTGGCGTCCAGATGCCGCGCGGAGCGCGCGTCCAGCGTGAGCTCCTGCGCGTCCTGCCTGCGAATGAATTTGTTGCGACCGCGCTGCCCCACGCCCTCTCTCTCCAGCGCCAGCAGGTCCTTGCGTATGGTTTCGCGGGAGACGGCGAAGTGCTCCGCAAGCTCGTTGATGCGATACGCGCCGTCGGAGAGGATCATGTCCGCAAGCTCGGCCCTGCGCCTGGCGGTCTGCCGTTGTGCCATCCTCGAACCCTCCATTCAACCATTCCATCATACACGAACTTCTTGGCTGATGCAAGCATTTCGCAGGAAGAAACTTAATATTTCATTGCAATGGCCAACTATTGACATTGCAACCGGCCACATATTATAATGAAGTCGTTTCAATGCGTTGGCACTGCCAATATATGTGCGGCGATCCAGATTGGCATCCGCAAGCAGAAAGGAAGGAACGCAAAATGGCACTGTATACGATGAAGGAGATTCTCCGGGATGCACAGCAGCGCGGCTATGGCGTCGGCTACTTCAACGCGGTCAATATGGAGATGGTGCGCGCGAACATTCGCGCGGCGGAGGAATGCAATTCGCCTATCATCATCGGCACGGCGGAGGCGCTGCTGCCCTGCGCGGATTTTGACTGGATCGTGCCCGTCATGATCGAACAGGCGCGCAACGCGAAGGTGCCCGTGGCGGTGCATCTGGATCATGCCTATTCCTATGAAGTGTTGATGCGCGCCCTGCGCCATGGCTTTGGCTCCGTGATGTACGACGGTTCCCGCCTGCCGGACCAGCGGAACAACATCCGCATCTCAAAGGAGATCGTCCACATCGCGCATTGCATGGGCGTGGGCGTGGAATGCGAGCTGGGCAGCGTCGGGGGGCTGTGCGATGAGGCCGGGCACGAGGATAAAGTGATCTATACGGAGCCCTCGGACGCGCAGGCGTTTCTGGAGCAGACCGGCGCGGACTTTCTGGCGGTCTCCATCGGCACGGCGCACGGCGTGTACAAGGCCACGCCCAAGCTGGACATCCCCCGCCTGATGGAGATTCGCCGCGTGGTGGACGCGCCGCTGGTGCTCCATGGCGGCTCCGGCCTTTCCGACGAGGATTTTCGCAACACCATCGCGGGCGGCATCAGCAAGATCAATGTCTACACGGACATCATACTCGCCGCGAAGCAGGCGATCGCCGACAACCCCACCGCCGGCTATACGGACCTCAACCTGCTGGCGGAGGAGGCCATGAAGCAGGCGACGCTCGAAAAGCTGAGGCTGTTCGGCAGCGCGGGCATGGCCTGAGCATGAGGGCGACGCAGATGAACGCAAGGAAGTATGAGGTCGTCGCCGTCGGCCTTCAGTGCATCGACATCGTGTCCTCGCCCGTGCCTGCCGATATACTTCAGCGGGATATAACGCTTGTGAGCTCGGTCCAGTTGATGCTGGGCGGCGATGCGCTGAACCAGGCGATCGTGCTCTCCCGGCTGGGCGCGCGCACGGCCATCATGGGCGTGGTGGGCCGCGACGGCCTGGGCGATGTGCTTCAGGAGCAGCTTCGGCGCAGCGGCGTCGAGGTCTTGAATGCGCGAAGCGATGTGAACACGTCCATCAGCATCGTCCTGCCGGAGCAGAGCGGCGAGCGGCACTTCGTCTGTCAGCCGGGGAGCAACCACGCGCTGTCGTGGGAGCACATACGCGCGGACGCGTTGAAAGACGCCGCCTTCCTCTCCGTCGGGGGCTGCATGTCCCTGCCCGGCCTGGATGGAGAGGGCATGATCCGCCTGCTCAAAACCGCCAAGCAGTGCGGCGCGCAGACCGCCATGGACTTCAGGGTGAGCAGCGCGCACTTTGACCGGGCGCTGATGCGGGAGACACTGAAGCTCACGGACTATGCGCTTCCCAGCGAATGGGAGGCTTCCGTACTCACCGGCGAAAAGCACGACCCTCGCAAAATGGCCGAGGGCTTGCGGGAAATGGGCGCGCGCAACTGCATCATCAAGCTGGGAAGCGCCGGCTGCTACGTCCGGGCAGAGGGTTTTGAGGGCATGATCCCCGCCTACACCTGCCGCTGCGTGGATACGACCGGCGCGGGCGATACATTCGTGGGCGCTTTTCTGTATGCGAAGATTCGCGGCTGGGACATCGTGCGTTGCGCACGCTTTGCAAACGCGGCGGGGTCCATTGCGGTGGAGCATCCCGGCGCGAACGGCGCAATCCACTCCCCGGAGCAGGTGCTGGAGCGCATGGAGCAACAAACGGAAGGAGGTCGGGGCGCATGAAGCGATCTGAAATCAACCGGGCCATTCTCTGGGCAAAGGCGCTTCTAAGGGAGCACGGCATTCGGCTCCCCGGCTATGCCTACTGGGGAATGGACAAATGGAAGCTGGAATGGGACAGGTGCGAGACCATTGAGCGGGCCATGCTGGGATGGGATGTTTCCGACTTCGGTTCCGGCGATTTTTCCACGCTTGGCGCCGTTCTCTATACCGTCCGCAACGGCTGTGCGCAGGACAGCTCCATCGGCGTTCCCTATTGCGAAAAGTACATACTGATGCGCGAAGGCCAGCGGATGCCAAAGCATTTCCATCGCTCCAAGACCGAGGACATCATCAACCGCGCCGGCGGCGTTCTGACGGTGTATCTGTGGAATACCGACGCCGAAGGCAATGCGCTGGACACGGATGTGCGCGTGTTCATGGACGGCATGGCCTCCACATTCGCCGCGGGAGAGGCCATTGACATACATCCGGGCAACAGCGTCAGCATCCAGCCGCATGTGGCGCACATCTTCGGGCCAAAGCGCGGCTGTGGAGACCTGGTCGCGGGGGAGGTCTCCAAGGTCAACGACGACAACACGGACAATGCTTTCCTCGAAACGGTCTCCCGATTTGCGGAAATTGAGGAGGACGAGGCGCCGCTGCATCCCCTGTGCAACGAATACGCGCGCCTGCTGGGAAGGGACGGTTAAACCAACTGGGGAAAGAAGCACCTGCGCTGACGGGCTTTGCGCTCAGAGCCCGCGCGGTTCAGGGAAGGAACAAGCGGAGCGGACTTTGCGTCTGCCCCGCTTTTTTCAACGGCTTAGCGCCTTGTATCGCTCGCCCCAGGTCCACATGGCGTCCAGGATAGGCTTCAGGCTCCTGCCCAGGTCTGTCAGGCTGTACTCCACCCGCGGCGGGACCTCCGCATACACGCGGCGATGGACGAGCCCCTTTGTCTCCATGTCCCGAAGCTGTGCGGTCAGCACCTTCTGCGACACGCTGCCGATGGATTTTTTCAGCTCTCCGAAC
>DXVG01000176.1 GCA_019409045.1 Clostridiales bacterium
AGCCCAAGGAGATCATGTACGATATCCTCGAGGCCATTAACCCCATCCTCCCGCAGAACAAGCCCCGCTACCTGATGGGCGTCGGTTCGCCGGACTGCCTCATCGAGGGCGTGATGCGCGGCGTGGACATGTTCGACTGCGTGCTTGCCACGCGCGTGGCGCGCAACGGCACCGTCTTTACCCATCAGGGCCGCCTCGTGGTCAAAAACGCCCGCTACGCCGAGGACTTCTCGCCCCTGGACCCGGAGTGCGACTGCTACGCCTGCAAAAACTTCACCCGCGCTTACATCCGCCACCTGTTCAGGGCGGGGGAGGTGCTGGCGCTGCGGCTGGCCTCTATACACAACCTGCGCTTCCTCACCCGCATGATGGAGCAGATGCGCGAGGCCATCGAGCGGGACGCGCTGCGCGACTGGGCGGAGGACTTCTACGCGCGCCACGGCCGCGGCGACTGGTGATGCGCGCAAAAGTTTACACTTCCGCCACATCAAATCGCAAAATAAAGTTGCTTTTCCGGACAAATTGGGATATAATGTTTGTCAGGCATTCTGGAAAACACGGTATAAAGGGGTTAGAATATGTTGAATTGGAACAATCTTCTTACGGCCTTTGCGGAGACGACCACATCCACCGATGCCGCCGCCACGCAGACCGGAAGCATGATCAGCACGGTGGTCATGCTCGTGCTGATGGTCGCGGTGTTCTATTTCCTGCTCATCCGCCCGCAGCGCAAGAAGGATAAGAAGGTCAAGGAGATGCTGGGTGCGCTCAAGACGGGCGACCGCATCTGCACCATCGGCGGCATCTACGGCACCATCGTCGCCATCAAGGACGATACCGTCACGCTGGCCGTCGGCTCCGCCAAGACGCAGGTCGTCATGGCCCGCTGGGCGATCCGCAGCGTGGAGGACGCGCCCGTGGAGAACGATTCCGAGCCGCAGGTCTGACGCGCTTCAAACGGTACAAGGCCGCCCGCCATGGGCGGTTTTTACTTTACTCCGCGCGCCTTTTGTGTTACAATGATGTGGACTGTAGAGGTCGCCGTGCCGACCGGAAATCTGGAGGAAGAGCTTGTCTGAAAACAAACCGGCCCGCCGCGAGGGCGGCAGGCTGCTCGGGGGCGTGCTGCTGGGGCTTTTGATCGGCCTCGCCTCCCCGTACATGCTGGCGCTTGCGCCCGTCGTGCTGCTCGCGCCGGTGCTCACCGCGCGCCTGTACGCCTACGCGGGCGTCTGGGCGGCGTGCGCGTCGTGCGCGGCGCAGCTCAGCGCCGCGTCGTTTGTGTTCGGCCCCGCCGTCGCGGCCGTGCTGCTGGTTATGCAGGTGGCGCCGCTGGCGGTGTCTTTGTGGCTTCTCAGGTCAAACGGGCCGGGGCTTGCCGACGCGCTGCGCGTGGCCGTCCCCGCGTGGATGCTCTGCAGCGTGCTGGCGCTCACGCTTGCGCAGTGGCTGGTGGGCATGAGCCTTGCCGACTATGTGGCCCAGCTCGTCCGCGAACAGCTCGAGGCCCTGCCCGCGGGCGTGACGGACATGCTGCTGTCCATGCTGCAGGGCGAGTCGGCGCCCGCTTCGCTGAACCTGCTCAGCTACACGCTGGGCTTTCTGGACCCCGCCGAGCGCGCGCGCGGCATAGAGTCCCTGGCCACGCAGCTTCGCAACGGCATGACGCTGCTGCTTCCGGGCATGCTCCTGTGCAGCGCGGCGCTCACGGCGCTCCTCAGCGTGGCCTGGCCGATGCGCGCGCTTGCGCGCTCGGGCGGGGAATGGGAGCGGCGCTACCTGCCGCTGGGCCGCTGGCACCTGCCCGCGTCCCTTGCGGTGTTCGCCACCGCGTCGTATGTGGTCGGGCTCATCATCTCCGCCACCGCGCCGGTCTCGGGGCTTCTCACGGTGGGCCTCACCTTGGAGGCCGTCGCCACGCTGGCCTTCCGCGTGCAGGCCGTGGGCTCGGCGCAGCGCCGCCTGACGGCCATGGGCATGCGCCCGGGGCTGCGCGCGCTGCTGATCCTCATGTGCCTGCTGCTCGCGCCCTTTGACACGCTGTTTGTGTACTACGGCATGTTCTCCGCGCTGTTTGGGCAGACCTACGGCGTGGTGACGAACTATCTCAAAAAGCGCCGCGCCGACCGCGGGGATGGAGACGATTTTTTCGGCGATGACGACGACCCATAGGGAGGTTGAACGATCATGAAGGTGATCCTGCTCAAAGATGTCAAGGGGACCGGCAAGAAAGATCAGATTCTGGAAGTGTCCGACGGCTACGCGCGCAACTTCCTGCTCCCCCGCAAGCTCGCCCGCGAGGCCACGGCCGAGGCGCTCAACGCCGTGGAGAGCGCCCGCAAGGCCGAGGCGCACCGCGCCGCCGTGCGCCTGGCCGAGGCGGAGGAGAACGCGCGCGCGCTCAAGGGCAAGGTCATACAGATCAGCGCCCGCGGCGGCGAGGGCGGCAAGCTCTACGGCACCGTCACCAACGAGCAGATCGCGCAGGCGCTGCGCGCCCAGCACGGCGTGGAGATCGACAAGCGCCGCATCGAGCTGGAGGAGCCGATCAAGACCGCCGGACAGACGCTGTGCACCGTGCGCCTGACCGCGGGCGTGACCACGCGCATGCTGGTCAACGTTACGGTCGAGAATAAGTGATATGGAGCAGTTTGTAGACGCCGCGCGCACGCCGCCAAACCATTTGGAGTCCGAGCGCGGCGTGCTCGGCTCGATGCTGCGCAGCGGCGAGGCCGCGCTTCTGGCATTCGAGTCGCTCACGGACGACGATTTTTACGACCCCGCCAACCGCGAGGTCTTTTCCGCCATGCGCGCGCTCTCGGAGAGCGGGCGCGGCATCGACCTGGTCACCTTGGACGCGGAGCTCGACCGCAGGGGCAAGCTTGCCATGGTGGGCGGCGCGCAGTACCTGATCGAGCTTACGCGCGCGGTGCCCTCCGCCTCCAACATACAGGCATACATGCGCGTCGTGGACGAAAAATCCACGCTGCGCAAGCTCATCCGCGCCGCGGAGGAGATACTGCGCCAGGGCTACGCCGAGGAGCTTGAGACGCGCGACATACTGGAAACGGCCGAGCGCCTGATCTACGACATCGCCATGCGCAAGGGCGGCGAACAGCTCAAGCCCATACAGCCGGTGTTGCTTGCCACGTTTGAAAAGATCGAGCAGCTCGTGCGCAACCACGGCCGCATCGAAGGCGTGCCCACCGGCTACGCGGAGCTGGACGATTTGCTCACCGGCCTGCACGGCGGCGAGCTGGTGCTCATCGCGGCGCGCCCGTCCATGGGAAAGACCAGCTTTGGCATGAACATCGTCGAAAACGCGGCCATCCGCGCGGGCAAAAAGACGGCGGTGTTCTCGCTGGAGATGCCCGCGGAGCAGCTCGCCATGCGCATGCTCTGCACAGAGGCCAAGGTGGACATGCAGCGCGTGCGCCGGGGCCAGATCTCCGACGAGGAATGGGGCAAGCTCTCCGGCGCGATGATCGACATCGGCCCCAGCGGCATGTTCGTGGACGCCTCCTCCGGCGTCACCGTCGCGGAGATACGCTCCAAGGCGCGCAGGCTTCAGCTCGAGCACGGGCTGGACCTGATCATGATCGACTATATACAGCTCATGACCGCCACCGGCCGCTTCGGCAGCCGTCAGGAGGAGGTCTCCTCCATCTCGCGCTCCCTCAAGGGGCTCGCCACGGAGCTGAACGTGCCGGTCATCGCGCTTTCGCAGCTCTCCCGCGCGCCCACGGGCCGCGCCAACCACCGCCCCATGCTCTCGGACATCCGCGAATCCGGCGCCATCGAGCAGGACGCGGACGTGGTGATGTTCATCCACCGGGAGGACTACTACGAGCCGGAAACGGCGGAAAAAAACATCGCCGAGATCATCATCGCCAAGCAGCGCAACGGCGCGCTCGGGACGGTGAAGCTCGGCTGGAAGGGCGAGTACACCTGGTTTATGGACCTTTCGCCGCGCGCGCGGGAAGCCGCCGCGCAGGCGTGAGCGTTCAGTCTCTCTCCGCCGCCGCGCACTCGGCGCACAGCCCCAGGTCGCGCTGCGCGCAGTCGTCGCACAGCATCGCGCCGCACACGGGACAGCCGCGCAGACAGCGCGCGTCCGCAACGCGGTGGCACATGGCGCATTCCATCATCGACATTCCAAAACACCCCTTCGCAAGGTCTTTACCGGCGCGGATGCCCACCTGCAGGGACGGGCATTGGCCCTCTGAGTATGCGCCGCGAGGGGGCGTTTTATGCGTGCGGACGCGCCCGCTGGGCAAACTACCTCCGGAGGCAGACGATCAGGTTGCCGCATTCGTCCACCGAGAGCTGCACCGTCGCGCGCTCGCAGGGGTTGAACGGGTTGACCACGCACACCGGCGGCGCCGCGGGCACGCCGGGCGCGCCGCAGGGCGGACAGGGCCGCGCGCTTCGGGGCGGCCTGCACGGCTCGGGCGGCCTGCAATCGCAGGGCTTGTGTGTAAACAGGGGCATGCGCACCATCGAATCGCCCGGCGCGCAGGGGGCGGAAGGACAGATGTTTTTGCTATACATGAGGGGCATCCTTTCCCGACACATGTGTGTCGCATAACTTAACGCCCGGGGGCGAAGACCGAAACGGCCGGTCGCTTGCATACTATGCGGCCGGCCGCGCGGCGGTCAGCGCGGGCGGGGACGGTCAAGGAGGGACCATATGCGCCTGTCTCT
>DXVG01000177.1 GCA_019409045.1 Clostridiales bacterium
CTACCTCGGCTGGGACTTTATCGACGCTGCGCGCGTGGTGCGCTTCGATAAGCAGGGCGCGTTCGCCGCGGAGTGGACCAACCGCACCATGCGCGAGGAGCTCAAAAACCACGAGCGCGCGGTCATCCCCGGCTTTTACGGCGCGTTTCCCGACGGCGGCGTGCGCACCTTCTCGCGCGGGGGCAGCGACATCTCCGGCGCGCTGGTGGCCCGCGCCGCGGAGGCGGAGCTGTACGAAAACTGGACGGACGTGTCCGGCTTCCTCATGGCCGACCCGCGCATCGTCGAAAACCCGGCGGGCATCGAGCGGCTGACCTATCGGGAGCTCCGAGAGCTGTCCTACATGGGCGCGACCGTGCTGCACGAGGACGCGATCTTCCCCGTGCACAAGGCGGGCATCCCCACCAACATCCGCAACACCAACGACCCCGACCACCCCGGCACCATGATCGTGGACGCCGTGCGCGATGTGCGCTACCGCTACCCCATCACGGGCATCGCCGGGCACAAGAACTTCTCGCTGATCTCCATTGAAAAGGCGATGATGAACGCGGAGCTGGGCTTTGGCCGGCGCGTTCTGCAGGCGCTGGAGGAGTTCGGCATCTCCTTTGAGCACCTGCCCACGGGCATCGACACAATGTGCGTCATCGTCTCGGACAAGGAGCTGAACCGCTACCGCGACAAGCTCATCAACCGCATCAGCGACCTGTGCCAGCCCGACCACATCGAGATCTCCTCGGGGCTCGCGCTCATCGCCACCGTGGGGCAGGGCATGGTGCGCACGCGCGGCACCGCGGCGCGGCTGTTCTCGGCATTGTACCGCGCGGGCGTGAACGTGCGCATGATCGACCAGGGCTCCAGCGAGCTCAACATCATCGTCGGCGTGGACGGCGAGGAGTTCGAGGCCGCCGTGCGCGCCATCTACGATGCGTTCGTGCGCGAGCCCGCCTCCGCCGAGGGCTGAGAACATGCCCGGCTTGACGCGCGCGGCGCGGCGTGGTATGCTGTCACAAAACGGCGCGCCGGGCGCGCAGCGGAGGGACGCGGCTTGAAGATCGTATGCGTCTGCACGGGAAACACCTGCCGAAGCCCCATGGCCGAGGCGATCTTGCAGAGCCTCGCGCCGTGGGCGGAGGTCTCCTCGGCGGGGCTGTACGCCGCCGAGGGCGCGCCCGCCAGTCGGCACGCGCTGCTCGCCATGGACGAAATGGGGCTGGACATCTCCGGCCACCGCTCCCGGCTGTTTCGGCCGGAGATGGCGCGCGGCGCGCTGGTATTGGCCATGACGCGCTCGCACGCGCGCGCGCTGCGCAGCCTCTGCCCGGACGCGCGCGTGGAGCTGTTTCTGGGCGACGAGGACGTGCCCGACCCCTTCGGCATGGGCATGGAGGCCTACGAGCGCACGGCGCGCACGCTGTATGAGGGCGCGCAGGCGCTGCTCGCGCGGCTCAGCCGGGAGCGTTAGGCGCGCTTTTGCGCCGCGCGCTTGACAGGCGCGCCGATCTGTGGTATATAATAGTGTATAGAAGCGGAGAAAGGGATGAAAGGATGCGCAAGTAACTCGTAAGCATTGACGAACGCGCGGGGCCATGCGGCGCCGCGGCCGTGCGTCTGTCTTGCGGGCGATGCGCCGTTTCTCCCACGCGAAGCGAAGGAGCTCCCTTCGCGCGTGCGCCGTCGCCTGCGACGCCATGCGTGAAGGGGGCGTTTTCATGTCCGTGATCCTCATACAAAACCTGCGCTTTGCCTACGAAGGCGCGTCCGAGCCCGTGTTTGACGGCCTGACGCTGGAACTGGACGACGGCTGGAACCTCGCGCTCACGGGCCGCAACGGGCGCGGAAAGACCACGCTTTTGCGGCTGTTGTGCGGCGAACTGGACGCGGGCGGCTGCGTGCGCGCCGCCTCGAAGTTCGTGCGCTTCCCCTTTGCCGTCGGGGACGAGGGCCTGCCCGCCGGGCAGGTCATGGCGCGCGTCGGCGGCGCGGAGGACTGGCGCGTGGAGCGCGAGGCCGGGCTGATCGGCCTGCGCGCCGAGGCGCTCGGGCGGTCCCTGCACACGCTCAGCGGCGGCGAGCGCGCCAAGGCGATGCTGGCGGCGCTGTTCTGCGCGGAGGGCCGCGTGCCGCTCATCGACGAGCCGACCAACCACCTGGACGCCGCGGGCAGGCGCGCGCTGGGCGCGTATCTGGCGCGCAAGCGCGGCTTCATACTCGCCTCGCACGACCGCGACCTGCTCGATGCGTGCTGCGACCATGTGCTCGCGCTGGAGGCGGGCGGCGCGACGCTCCTGCGCGGCGGCTTTTCCGCATACCTGCGCGAGCGCGAGCGGCGCGAGGCGCTCGAGCGCGCCGAGGACGCGCGGCTGCGCGGCGAGATACGCCGCCTGGACGAGGCCGCGCGCCGGGCGGGGGAGTGGGCGGGCCGCGCGGAAAAGGCCAAGCACCGCACCGCCGACAGCGACGGGCGGCCCGAGCGCGGCTATCAGGGCCACAAGGCCGCCAAGCTGGTCAAGCGCGCCAAGGGCATAGAGCGCCGCCGCGAGCAGGCCGCCGAGCAGAAGAGCGCGCTTTTGCGGCATGTGGACGAGGCGGATGATGTGCGCATGCATCCGGAGCCGTACCACGCCCGGAGGCTGTGCGCGCTGGAGGGCGTGACGCTCCTGCGCGGCGGCCGCGCCGTGCTGCGCGACGTGGACTTTGAGGTCCTGCGCGGAGAGCGCGTCGCGCTGCTGGGCGAAAACGGCAGCGGCAAGACCACGCTTCTGACCGCGCTGCTGGGAAAAATTCCGCCGGACGCGGGCGCGGCGCGGCTGGGCGGCGGTCTGCGCGTGTCCTATGTGCCGCAGGACGCCTCCGCGCTGACCGGACGGCTGCGCGAACTGGCGCGCTCGCGCGGCGCGGACCTGACGCAGTTTTTCACCGTGCTTCGCAAGCTGGGTTTCTCCCGCGAGCGCCTGGAAGCCGACGCCCGCGAGCTGAGCGACGGCCAGAAGAAAAAGGCCCTGCTGGCGCTGAGCCTCTGCGAGCGGGCGCACCTGTATGTGTGGGATGAGCCGCTCAACTACATCGACGCGCTCTCCCGCGTGCAGATCGAGGGGCTGATCCTGCGCTGCGCGCCCACGCTTCTGTTCATCGAGCACGACGCCGCGTTCGTCCGCCGCGTCGCCACGCGCACGGTCGAGCTGCGCCTGCCGGAGGAATGAGAAAGGACCGCCCCGCTCAGAAGGGGCGATCCTCTTTTTGAGTCGCGCGGCTCAGCCCTCGGCCAGCGCCTTGCCCAGCGCCTCGCACGCCGCGAGCGCGTCCGCATCCGGCGTCTCCTGGCAGATCACGCACTCGCCGGCCAGCACCGCGCCCAGCGCCACGCAGTCCGCCTCCCAGTTGCGCATCCACTCGCCGTCGCCCCAGCCGTAGGAGCCGAACAGGCCGATCCGCTTGCCCGAAAGTTGCGCCTTGCAGCTTTCGAACATGGGCTCGAACTCGCTCTCCTCGAGCTGCTCTGCGCCCATCGAGGGGCAGCCGAAGCCGATGGCGTCGTACTCGGCCACCTTGTCGCCACTGAACGCGTCCGCCGTGAACAGCTCGGCGCCCGCGGCGCTCGCCACCGCCTCGGCCATGGCCTGCGTGTTGCCCGTTCCGCTCCAGTAAACCACCGCTACCTTGCTCATTTGAAAAACTCCTTTCATGATGCCGCCCGCGACCCGACCGTCAGCCGGGAAAGCGGGCATCCCAGGCGAAAGAGGCGCCCATACACCTCTTTGCACTTGCGCAGTCGCGCGAACGACCTCGCCGCCTCGCACGCATTGGAATAGACCTTCCACGGCCCGCACAGCAGGCAGTTGCGCCCGCCGTTTTGTACGAAGGCGACCACATCCGAGAGGGGATAGCCCAGAAACACGCCCACCTCGTGCGGAAACTCCGCGTCCGCCCGCAGCCGTGCGCGAAGCACCCGCAGCGCGGCCTGCGGGGAGAACTCCCCGTAGCCGCAGCGCCCCAGGAAATCGCGCACGGCCCCGGCCTCCAGGATCGCGCGAAGCTCGCGGGGCCTGTACAGGTACAACAGCACGGTCCCGCCGCGCCTGCGCAGCACCGTCAGCTCCACGCCCTTGGGCCGCAGAAGGTGGTTGAGCGCGCGCATCTCCCGAAACAGCGCCGCGCCGTCCGCATCGGCGACGGCGAACATGCTTCCGGGCTTGAGCCGCGCCAGCGTCGGCGAACAATGGGTCACCAGCGCCTGTTCCAGCATGTCTTTTCTCCTCTCCGAAGTTAGTATAAACTAACGTCGTCCGCAAAACAATGCGCCCACTTCCCCGCAAAGCGGGCGCATTGCTGTTAGTGAAAGCTAACGAGCGCAACATCATTGTATCCCAAAACGCGCGCCCTGTCAAGGGGGCGCGCGCATTTTTTTCAATTTCAGTCCACCAGCTCCAGCACCACGGCGCTTTGCACCTCCATGCCGCGCTCGGTCAGCCGCAGCGCGCCGCCCTCGAGCCGCGCAAGCCCCGCCTCCACAAGGCGGCGCACGCGCGCCTCCCTGCCCGCCAGAAAGTCCTCCGAAAATTCCGCGCGCCAGCCTGCCAGCGACAGCCCCTCGCACATGCGCGTGGAGAGCAGCAGCGCCTCCTCGCGCGCCTCGCGCGCGCCGACCGCCTCGCGCCCCTCCGCCCGGCCGCCCGCGAGGTACGCGTCCAGCCCGGAGGG
>DXVG01000178.1:0-1897 GCA_019409045.1 Clostridiales bacterium
GGGGCTTTGTCGGCGCTCTGAAGCGCCCCCGCGATGGGGGCGGTCAGTATGTTGACAAAGTCAACAGACTGACAGGGCTTTTCAACGGTCTGAGCACCCCGTGAGGGGCTCTTCTTTCGCCGCTGCCGCCTAGCCCGGCGTGTGCTGGGAGAGGAATATCTCCTGATAGGCGCCCCGCTGCTCGACGCCCACGCGGCCGAGCTTGACCATCTCCAGAAGCGCCATGAACATGGTGATGAGCTCCGCGCGCGTCATCTGCTCGTCGAACAGCTCGGAGAAGGCGAACGCGCCGCCGTTGAGTCTGCGCTGTATGCGCGCCATGCAGCCGGAGACGGTGTAGCTGTCGCGCCGTATCTCGCGGCTGGCCATGCGCTCCCCCGCCTCCTGCGCGCGGGCGCGCTCGAGCACGCGCAGAAACGCCCTTTGCAGCCGCTCGAGCGTGAGGCCGGTGAGCTCGATGGTGGGCGGGGGCAGCGGGTATTCCTCGGGCAGCTTGGTCATCAGCGCCTTGGCCTGCTTCTCCAGCTCCTGCATGCGCCCGGAGATCTCCTTGAACTGGCGGTACTCCTCCAGCCGGCGGATGAGCTCCTCCTCCGGGGAGAGCTCGTTTTCGTCCTCGGGCTTGGGGGGCTTGGGCAGCATGGCGCGGGACTTGATCTCCAGAAGCGTGGCCGCCATCTGCAAAAACTCGCTGGCGGAGTCCATGTCCAGCTCGTCCACCAGCTTCATCGACTCCAGGTACTGCTCGGTGATCTCGGAGACGAATATGTCGTGTATGTCCACCTTGGCGTGGGAAATCAGCGTGAGCAGAAGGTCCAGCGGCCCGTCGAACTGCTTGAGCGATACGATGTAGGGCATGCCCGCCTCCTTAGAGCACGCCCACCGCGCCGAGCAACGCGCCCGCGCTGGAGCCGAGGATGGAGAAAGCGCCGTTGACGACGAAGCTCAGCGCCTGATCGAGCACGCCGGAGAACAGCAAAACGAGCATCACCACATAGCCGATCTGCGAGGCGCGCTGCGAGGCGAACAGGTCGCGCCTGAGCACCAGGTCGTTGAGCACATGGTAGCCGTCCAGCGGCGGGATGGGGATGAGGTTGAAGATGGCCAGCACGATATTGACCTGCACAAAGTAGGAGAGCATCTCAAACAGGTAGTAGGGAACGTCGCCCCACAGAAGCTGCATGAACTCGCCGGTGTAGGGCGCGTACGTCAGAAGGTCGCGCACGCTCATGTAGTTGTAATAGCCGTTGCCCGCGTCGATGAACACGCTCTGCACGCCGTCGTAGACGGTGATGAAGGCGCGCTCGTCCGTGCCCAGGAGGTTGAAGGCGCTCTGGCTCACATACGGCAGCCCCGCCAGCGCGATGCCGATCACGCCGTAGAGCACGATCGCGCCGACGAGAAAGAGGATCAGGTTCATCGTGATGCCCGCCAGCGAGACCATCAGGTCGCACTTGCGGTAATCGCCCTTGAAGTTGCGCGGGTTGACCGGCACGGGCTTTGCCCAGCCGAAGCCCACCAGATAGAGCATCAGAAAGCCCACGATGTCTATGTGCTTGAGCGGGTTGAGCGTGAGCCGGCCCAGATAGCGCGCCGTGTGGTCGCCGCAGCGGTCGGCCACATAGGCGTGCGCCGCCTCGTGCATCGACAGCGCCAGCATGCGCCCCGGCAGCGCCAGCAGGATCACCATCAGCGTCCCGCGCGGGTCGCTCAGAAAGGACTGTATATATCCCATTCGCAGTTTTTCCTCCCGTAAGGTTGATACTATTATATGCGCAAACGCGCTTTTGCGCAAGAGCAGGAATTTTGGCCGCCGCGTCGAATCTGGAAAGGCATGAACGTGTACGATTTTGACAACACCATACTGCGCGGGGACTCCACCGCGCGCTTTTTCGCC
>DXVG01000178.1:1907-4648 GCA_019409045.1 Clostridiales bacterium
CAGGTGCCTTGTGCGCGCGCCGCGCATGTGGCTGGACGCGCCGGGGCAGCTTGCAAACGCCGCGCTGTTTCTTTTGAAAAAGCGGGAGAAGCAGGCGTTCAAGGAGCGCATGCTCCGGTTTGTGACGATGGTGGACCTCGAGGCGCAGCTTGCGCGCTTCTGGGAGGCGAACCTTCCGCGGGTGAAGCGGTTTTACATCGACCGGCGGCGGGAGGACGACGTGGTGATCTCCGCCTCGCCGGAGTTCATCATCCGCCCCGCGTGCGAGGCGCTGGGCATACGCCATGTGCTCGGCTCGCCCGTGGACGCGCGCACGGGGCGCTTCCTCGGCCCCAACTGCCACGGCGCGGAGAAGGTGCGCAGGTTCCGCCTGGCGTTTCCCGAGGGCGAGATCGAGGAGTTCTATTCCGATTCCTACTCCGACCAGCCGCTGGCGGAGCTTGCGCAGCGGGCGTTTCTGGTGCGCGGGGAGCGCATTTTGCCCTGGGAAACAGGGGCGTGAGGCGCGCTGTGTAAAATTTACCGTTGGGGCCATGCTGCCCTTGCAATATGCGGCTTTTCGGGTTATAATGTAATGGTCTGTCCCGGATGGGGCTTTATTGTTGTGCGGCCGCGATGGGCGGCGCAGCGCTTGAATCTTAAAACGGGAGGTGTCTTAAAGGATGGCATCTGATAAGCGTGTCAAGGTGACGCTGGCCTGCTCGGAGTGCAAGCAGCGCAATTACAATACCATGAAGAACAAGAAGAACGATCCCGACCGCCTCGAGATGAACAAGTACTGCCGCTTCTGCAAGAAGCATACCAGCCACAAGGAGACCCGCTAAGGGCAAAAGGAGTGTCGAACATGGCGAAAACCGCTGAAAAGAAGAATTTTTTCAAGCGCGTCGGCGGCTTCTTCGCGGGCATCGGCCGCAAGTTCAAGGAGATGTACTTTGAGCTGAAGAAGGTCACCTGGCCCTCGAAGAAGGACGTGATCAACTACTCCATCGTGGTCCTGGTGTTCATCGTCATCATGGGCGTCATCATCGGAGTGATCGACCTGGGCGCCGGTAAGCTCGTCGAGCTGCTGGTCAGCTAAGGGGGCCGTCATGGCTGAGAATTCGGAGATCAAATGGTATGTGGTACATACCTATTCCGGCTATGAGAACAAGGTCAAGGTCAACCTCGAAAAGGCCGTGGAAAACAACGGCATGCAGGATCTGATCACCGAGGTGAAGATCCCGGTCGAGGAGGCCGTGGAGATCAAGAACAACAAGCGCAAGACCGTGCAGCGCAAGCTGCTGCCGGGGTATGTGCTTGTGAAGATGCTCATGACCAACGAAACCTGGTATGTCGTGCGCAACACGCGCGGCGTGACGGGCTTTGTGGGCGCGGGCAACAAGGCCACGCCGCTCTCGGAGACGGATTTTGCGTCCCTGTTCGAGGAGCGGAGCGTGACGCGCGTGGACATACGCCCCGGCGACACGGTGCGCATACTCGGCGGGCTGTTTGAGAACTTCTCCGGCCGCGTGACCGCGGTCAACGAGCAGACGCAGACCGTGAACGTGATGGTGCTCATGTTCAAGCAGGAGACGCCCGTGGAGCTCGGCTTCGACGAGGTCGTGCGCGAAGAGTAAGCTGGATTCCCCGGCCGCGCGCCGGGTTTTCAGGGAGTGGGAGGTGCGCTTCAACGCGCTCCGCTTCACCACATACAAGTTAAGGAGGATTCCCCATGGCAAAGAAAGTTACCGCGCTGATCAAGCTGCAGGTACCTGCCGGCAAGGCCACGCCCGCGCCGCCGATCGGCCCGGCGCTGGGTCAGCACGGCGTGAACATCCCCGGCTTCTGCAAGGATTTTAACGACCGCACCGCCAAGCAGGTGGGCCTGATCATCCCGGTGGTCATCACCGTGTATCAGGATCGCTCGTTCACCTTCATCACCAAGACGCCGCCGGCGGCTGTGCTGATCAAGAAGGCCTGCGGTCTGGAGCACGCCTCCGGCCGCCCGAACCGCGACAAGGTCGCCAACATCACCAAGGCGCAGGTCCGCGAGATCGCGGAGCTGAAGATGCCCGACCTCAACGCCGCCTCCGTCGAGGCCGCGATGAGCATGGTCGCCGGCACCGCCCGCTCCATGGGCGTCGTGGTGGTCGACTAAGCGCCGCAAGGGCGACACAAACGTGGGAGGGCCGTCGGCCCGCTGGACCACAGGGAGGATATAGATTCATGAAAAAGGGCAAGAAGTATTCCGACAGCCTCAAGCTGATCGACCGCACCAAGCTGTACGACCCCGAGGAGGCCGTGGCGCTGGTCAAGCAGACCGCCAAGGCCAAGTTTGACGAGACGGTGGAAATCTCCGTGCGCCTGGGCGTTGACCCGCGTCACGCCGACCAGCAGGTCCGCGGCGCGGTGGTGCTGCCCAACGGCACCGGCAAGACCGTGCGCGTGCTGGTGTTCGCCAAGGGCGACAAGGCCAACGAGGCCCTCGCCGCCGGCGCGGACTTCGTGGGCGCCGAGGACATGGTCGCCAAGATTCAGGGCGGCTGGTTCGACTTTGACGTGTGCGTAGCCACGCCGGACATGATGGGCCTGGTCGGCCGTCTGGGCCGCGTGCTCGGCCCCAAGGGCCTGATGCCCAACCCCAAGAGCGGCACCGTGTCCATGGACGTGACCCGCGCCATCAACGACATCAAGGCCGGTAAGGTCGAGTACCGCGTGGACAAGACCGCCATCATCCACTGCCCGCTGGGCAAGGCGTCCTT
>DXVG01000179.1:0-2097 GCA_019409045.1 Clostridiales bacterium
TCTCTTGGGATTGCCCAGGACAGAGGAGGTTCTAGAAAGCGCCAGAGAGCTTCTGAAGCGGTTTTCCCTGTACGCGTATAAGGACGCCCACCCCGCCACGCTATCCGGCGGGCAGAGGCAGCGGCTCTCCATCGCCTGCGGCCTGATCTCGGGAAGGGAGATCCTGATTCTGGACGAGCCCACCTCCGGGCTGGACGGCGGCAACATGCGCATCATCGCCCAGGCGCTTCGTGCCGAGGCGGACAGGGGGAAGGCCGCGCTGGTCATCACACACGATGAGGAGCTGATCCGCGCCTGCTGCGATTCCCGCTGGGAGCTGGAAAGGGCCCTGTGAGGGCGCGCCTCCCGCCCTCTACGGATTTGCCAGGCGGTTGCGCCCGGCCGCCGCAGCACTTCTTCCGAGGCTCTCTCCGGGTAAGCCCCGCGGGTCAGGATTTCCTCCAGATAGCGGTTGTCCAGTATCATGTCGTCCCGGATGACCTGCCAGTTTGCCTTTTTGCGGTACAAAATTCGAAACAGCATGAAATTGACGATCGGCCCAACCACCGGCGTGCGCAGGCCGAACGCCTCCGTGTGCTCAAACGCGCAGCCGTCTGCGGCGCGGCGGCCCTCGAAGGTGATCTTTGCCGTCTTTGCGTCGTTGAGGAAGCTGAAGCGAAAGGAATCGGCATCTCGCCGCGATTCCACGATCGTCCCGGTCACGTCGTAGTCCATCCCCATGACGATCTCATAAAAGCGCACCCTGTCGCCGACGCCGATCCCGCCGGTGAGCAGCTGGCACTCCAGATGATACGGGCTCCAGCGGACGAACTCCTCCTCGAAATTGTCCACCCAGGCGCAGAGCCGCTCAAAGGGCGCGGCGATGTGTATGGACTCCGTCAACGTGACCATGAGACCCCTCCTCCTCATACCAGCCCGAACAGCAGGCTCAGCCCCGCCTGCGCCGCCGCCATCAGCGGGCAGATCAGAAGCGGCCATTGAAGCAAATGCTCTGGAAGGGCGTAGCCATATACCCAGGCCCTGAACGCATAGCCGGGGCGGCCTTCCGTGCCGGGAACGACAAAGCGGTGTTTCGCCTTTTTCTGAATCAGCCAGATGTCCAGAAAGAACAGGTCGCACAGGTTTATCAGCATCCACTGGACATATCCGGCCAGCGCCAGCGGCCAGAAGCCCTCCGCCCTGTCGCCGGTCAGCCCGAGGGAGCCGTAAAGGAGCAGGGGGAGCAGCTCCCCCAGGCAGATCCACAGCCAGTAAAAGCGCCTTTCGCCTCCCGTCGGCGGTTTCGGGGCCGATTTGACGATGGCCGCGGGATAGCAGGGGAATATCAGCCGCGGGTTGTAGAGCGCCACAGCCGCCGCGAACAGGTTGAAATACGCCGCCATGGCAAGGCCGTCCAACAGTACGCGCATCCAGTTCATGAGAATCCCCCCTTTAGTTGCCGTCCGACGAGGCCGAAACGCTCCCGCCTTGCCTCGGCTATTTGCGCCCCACCAGCATCCGGGATTCGCCCAGCATCATCATCGCCGCCCGGCGGCGGGAGCCGAAGGCCTCCTTCGCCGTATCAATGATCCGCACCTCCTGATAACCCATGCCCCGCAGGTCCCGGGCGAAGGCCTCCATGTCCCCGTACATGCGGGGCTTCATTTCATCGTTCAGGGCGAACGCGCCGCCCTTTTTCAGCACCCGCAGCGTCTCCAGAAGCAGCGCTCGCTTGTCGCTGCCCACGACGTTGTGATAGACGTAGTTGCTCACCACGGCGTCAAAGCTCTCGTCGGGGAAGTCCAGCTTGTTGGCGTCCCCGTGCTGGAAGCGGCAGCGGGCGGCCACGCCCTCGCTCTTTGCGTTCTTCTCGCAGAGCTTCTGGCTGTAATGGTAGACGGCGGCCCAGTAGTCGATGCCGACCACCTTCGCCTTCGGCCATGTGAGGGCTGCCCGGATGGACAGCGCGCCGGAGCCGCAGCCCACGTCCAGAAGCGTTCCCTCGCCGTCGTAGTCCAGATGGGACAGCACGGTCTGATGCACGCGCTCCATAACGCCGCCCCCGCCGAAGGCGTACTGTCGGCGTATCCAGGTGATCCACAAAAGCAGCGCCAGCAG
>DXVG01000179.1:2197-4621 GCA_019409045.1 Clostridiales bacterium
TCCGTAGTCCTCGCCGTGGGTGCCGAGGCGAATTTGCCTCTGTTGAACCGTATGCTGTTTCATGAAGATGCCCTCCTCTCCGTCACAGACGACCGCGCTGCTCAAATCGCGTCGGCGCATGCGGGCGAGCCCGGGCGACGCGGCATGTTCAGGCGCATGGCTTTCTTTTGTTTGTTTAAACTAACAAAAGTATACCACCTGCGCTCCGCTCCGTCAATAGTGTATTTGCACCTGTCAAGATTGCAACGCTCTCTGTGAATGAAAGGCCCGCACAGCCGCCACATCCGCGCCGTGTTAAATTCTGCGCACTGTATTGACTGTCTGACGGTGATACAATAAAACCGCGATGCATTCTACCGGCGGCGCGATATGGCCTATCCGCCGCAGAGCCGTTGCGTTCGCCGACAGGAGGCGGCGGCAGTATATCAGGAAGAAGGTTTTATTTTTTGCGGTGTAGTTAGTTATAACTAACTACAATGCAATATTCACCAGATGTTACACATTCAAGGAGGGAAGACCATGGGAAAGCGGAAGATCATTGCCTTGATGGCAGCGATGGTACTGGCAATCACGGGCTGCATGGGCGCTTTTGCGGAAGGAGCGTCACAGGAGGGCGCACAGTTCGCGGCGTTTCAGTCGGCAGGCAGAAACTATGTCGCCGTTCAGACGGACGGCGCGGACGGGTACGCCTTCACGGTGAACGGACAGGCTGTTGAGCCGGTCGCGGTCACGACCGACGGCTCGGTCGTGCGTCTGCCGGTCGAAGGTAGCGGCGAAGTTTCCGTCGTGGCCGACAAGGACGGCCAGAGCGTTGGATCGGTTCTCACGGTCTCCGAAGCGGACGGCGCGCCGACTGTTTCGGACGGATACCTTTACGGCGTGTCTGCGATGAGCTTTGCCGACTTCTGGTACGGTGAGCTGGAGGACGTCGCCTCCCCCGGAGCCACGTTTGACTTGGCAAACCCGGACGAGACGACCACCTCGGCCGAATACCTGGCCTATTCCGACGGCTCCACCAAGGGCGAGGACAGCTATGTCGGCGTGCAAAAGAACACCTATGACAACGACAGCGGCATGTACGACGCCGTGACGCGCGCTACGGTAGGCTACGGCGTATATCGCGCTTCGTTTGCGCACACGGTGGAACTGACGCGCGACGACAAGACCACGGAAGTTTACAACAACGAGATCGTCGTAGACCCCGAGGCGCCCACAGGCTACCGGGTCGATGAGAATACGACCGGCGCCGAGGGCGTCGTGCTGTCCTCCAACACGAGGATAGACACCGAAAACAGCCAGAACTATACGCCCGATACCACCACGACGTTTGAAGAGAGCGTCGCGGCCGGAGGCGCGGGATACACCATTACGGGCCTGAAGCGCGTAACGGTCAAGGTCGACGCGGAGGCGCTCGCAAACGCCGCGGCGCTGGATGCGCTGGGCCTGGGCAACGTACAGACGCAGGCCTTCCTTGCCAAGGCCGAACAGATCCATTTCGACGATTCGATCACCGCCCAGAGCGCGTATGCGGTCAAGGAGCTTCTGCCCAACGGCATCTATGGCGCGCGGGAGGTCAACGAGAGCGCCGAGGCGATGGACCCCGGCGCCGCATGGATCGGCGACGGCTCCAACGGCAGCAAGGCGGTGGCCAACAACGACGGCTACACCGATGTGACCGTGTACGTCTACTTCGATCAGTACGGGGGCTATACCAGGGGGTCCATTGCCAACCTGACCGAGGAAACGCTTGATACGCTGTATGCGGACTCGGAAGGCGCCACCACCTACGCGGAAAACAAGGAAGCTGGGGATAAGCCGCCGCGTTCATGCACTACGCGTTCCACTTCCAGGGCGCCAAGCTCCAGTGGGCCGGCCCCGACGCCGCGTTCGATACGGAGGACGACGTGTTCTGCGGCAACATGCTGCACAAGGATTCCTACTTCTCTTTCAACCACGGCAACTACATCGAGGTCTCCATTACCCGGGACTTCGCGCGCTTTGCGCAGCTGGGCAACGGCGATTACCGCATCACGCTCATTGCCGACGGGTATAAGGACACAGTCGTGGAGGCGAGCAACCTGATCCTCGACTACAAGGCCCCCGCATTGGTCGATGAAGACGTGCCCGCCCTTGCCGAGGGCGAAACCACGCTGAGCGTTGAGATCGACGCAAGCGATATCAACGTATCGCTGGACGACGCGGTGGAGGCGGCCTACCTCGAGGCGCTGGGCAATGCCGCGACCTACAGCCTCTCCTGCACCGTTGGCGAAGGCAGGACCGCGGAGAAGGTCATGCTGGCGGAATCCGCCGCTGAAGTGAGCGCGGCGGACGGCGTATACACCGTCGCGTTTGACGTTTCGGCCGTGAAGGATCAACTGCCCGTGGACCAGCACTGCACCTGTCTCTTATACACATCTCCGAGCC
>DXVG01000018.1 GCA_019409045.1 Clostridiales bacterium
AGTAAGCTCCCTTGTTTGCAGGCTCGCTTCCTTGGCTTGCGGGCTTTCTCAACGCTCTGACAGTCTGGTTGACACTGTCAACATACTGAACCGCCCCTGACAGGAGCTGTCGGGGGCGGTTGCATGTTGGTGCGATGTGCGCGTCAGTTGGCGGCCTCGGCCGCGCGGCGGCGCAGCACGTCTATGATGACCGCGATCACGATGATCAGGCCCTTCACCATCTTCTGCGGCCCCTGCGGAACGCCCAGCAGGTTCAGGCCGTTGGCGATCACGCCGATGATGAATATGCCGATGAGCGTGCCGAGCATGCTGCCCTCGCCGCCGTTCATGGACGTGCCGCCGATGACCACCGCGGCGATGGCGTCCATCTCCTGCCCGTCGGCGTTGGTGGGCACGGCGGAGTCAAGGCGCGAGGTGAGCAGCACCGCCGCCACGCCGCAGCACAGGCCGCTGATGGTGTAGACGAAGCACTTGATCTTCTTGAGGTTGATGCCCGAGAGCTTGGCGCAGTTCTCGTTGCCGCCGATGGCGTAGGTGAACCGCCCCACGCGCGTGTAGCGCAGACAGTACCAGCCCAGCAGGAACACCGCCGCCATGATCAGGATCGTGTACAGGGGGACGTTGCCCACGCGCGAGGAGATCGCCGTGAACGAGGAGGGCATCGTGTAAAGCGGCTGCCCGCCGGTGACGGTGTAGGCCGCGCCGCGCGCGATGGACATCATGCCCAGCGTGGCGATAAACGGCGGCAGGTTCAAAAGCGAGATCAGCGCGCCGTTGATCAGGCCGATCAGCCCCGCGAAGATCAGCGACAGAACCAGCGTCAGGGCCACGCTCAGGCCCCAGTTCTTCATCATGATGGCCATCAGCAGCCCGGTCAGCGCGATGTTCGAGCCGACGGAAAGGTCGATGCCGCCGGAGATGATGACAAACGTCATGCCCACGGCGATGACGAAGTTCGTCGAGATCTGCTGCAATACGTTGAGCAGGTTGCTGCTGGTGAGGAACACGGGCTGGGCGAGCTGCAGATCCAGGCACAGCACCACCAGCGCGATGAGTATGCCCACGATGTTGTTCGAGGAGGAGACCTTCTTCGAGCCGCTGCGGTTTTTCTTCACCGAGGCGTAGACAAAGCCGAGCACGCCCACCAGCAGAAGGTCTATGCCCAGCACCAGAAACGCGCCCGATAGGCCGCTGAGCGTCAGCAGCAGGTTCTCCGAGCCCGTCAGCTCCACGGCTTCGGCCTGTTCAAGCAGCGACGGGTCCACCTCCTGCCCCAGCACGCGCGCCATTTCCACCTGCGCCTCGATCTGGTTGCGGGCGCTTATGCGCTCGTTGATCTGCGCGATGGCGTCCGCGTTGGCGCGCACATAGACCCACAGGCCCGTCAGCGCCACGCCCAGCACGAGGCAGACAATCAGCAAAACCTTCATCTTCTTTTTCATCCTGCGGTCCCCCTTATGCCGTGTGCCGGTCGCCGCCGGTGGCGTAGTAGAGTATTTTCTCCTGGGTGAGCGTTTCGTCGTTGTCGAGTATGCCGGTGATGCGGCCCTGATGCATCACCGCCACGCGGTCGCTCATGCCGAGTATCTCCGGAAGCTCCGAGGAGATCATCACCACCGCCGCGCCCTGCTTGATGAGCTCGTTGATGATGTTGTAGACCTCGATCTTCGCGCCCACGTCGATGCCGCGCGTCGGCTCGTCGAATATGATGACCTTCGAGCGGCTCAGGAGCCACTTGGCGAGCACCACCTTCTGCTGGTTGCCGCCCGAGAGGTTGCGCGCCCTTTGCAGGTGCGAGGGCGTCTTGATGTTGAGGCGGCGTATGTAGTCGCGCACGGTCTCGCGCTCGCGGGTCAGGCTGAGCTTGCCCAGGCGCGAAAAGTCCGAAAGCGTGGCCAGCGTTATGTTGTGCCCCACGTTCATCGTCAGCACAAGCCCCTCGCCCTTGCGGTCCTCGGTGGCAAAGCCGATGCCCGCGCGTATGGCGTCCAGCGGCTGGCGGATGTCCACGCGCTTTCCGGCGAGGTAGATCTCGCCGGACTGCTTTTTGTCCATGCCGAATATGGCGCGCGCCGTCTCGGTGCGGCCCGCGCCCACCAGGCCGGCGATGCCCAGAATCTCCCCGGCGCGCACGCTGAAGGAGATGTCGCGCACCTGCTTTCCGGCGTTGATCTTCTCCACCCGCAGCAGCTCCTCGCCCAGCGGCACATGAATCTTGGGAAACTTTTCGGTCAGCTCGCGGCCGACCATGTAGTGTATGATCTCGTCGATGGACACGTCCTTTACGTCCACGGCGGTCACGTTCCGACCGTCGCGCATGATGGTGGCGCGGTCGCATATCTCCTTGACCTCCTCCAGGCGGTGGGAGATGTATATGATCGCCACGCCGCGCTCCCGGAGCATGCGTATGATGCGAAACAGCGTCTCGATCTCGCGGTTGGTCAGCGGCGCGGTCGGCTCGTCCATGATCAGTATGCGCGAATGGATGGAGAGCGCCTTGGCGACCTCCACCATCTGCTTGTGCGCCACGCCCAGGTCTCGAATCAGCGCGCGCGCGCTGATCTCCACGCCCAGGTCGTCCAGCAGCTTCTGCGCCTGCGAGAACATCTCCTTCCAGTTCACCATCAGAGGGTTTTTCATGATCGGCCGGCCCATGAAGATGTTCTCCGCCACCGTGAGCTGCTCGGTGAGGTTCAGCTCCTGATAGATGATCGACACGCCAAGCCGCTGCGCGTCGGAGGAGGAGCGTATCTCCACCGGCTTGCCGTCGATGAGTATATCCCCCTCGTCTTTTTGATACGCGCCGGAGAGCACCTTCATCAGCGTCGATTTGCCTGCGCCGTTCTCGCCCAGCAGCGCGTGGACCTCTCCCTTGCGCACCGACAGGCCGACGTGGTCGAGCGCCAGCACGCCGGGAAACCGCTTGACGATGTTGCGCATTTCCAGAAATTCAGCCACGGCGTTTCCTCCCTTCCAGGGCCGCGCGGCCCCTGCGCGCGCCCTTCGTGCCCGGATATGATTTGCGGCGGCGCCTCCGCGCCGCCGCACGTCGCCGCGTCGTTTAGCTGAGGTACTCGTCCACCAGCGTGATGTCCACGACCGTGGTCTCGGCCTCGATGACCTTCTCCTCGCGCTCCACGCCGTTGATGGCGTCCACGGCCGCGAGCACGGCGTTCGCGCCGATCGCCACCGGGCCGCAGTCCAGCGTGGCGGTCAGCTCGCCCGCCTTCACGCTCTCAAACGCGTTGGGGTTGCCGTCCAGGCCGACCACGATGATGTCCTCGCGGCCGTTCTGCTTGCAGGCCTGCACCGCGCCCAGCGCCATCTCGTCCGACAGGCCGTAGATCACGGTGATCTCCGGATGCGCCTGGAGCATGTCCATCGCGGCGTTCATGCCGGTCTCGCGTACCCAGTCGCCCGGCTGGGAGGCGACCACTTCGATGTTCGGATAGGCCTCGGCCACGCGGTCCACGAAGCCGCCCATGCGCTGCGTGGTGTAGTCGGAGGGCAGGCCCTCGATGATGGCCACCTTGGCCTCGCCGCCGGTCTGCTCGTTGACCCAGTCGGCGATCTTCGCGCCGCCGTTGTACTGGTTGTATCCGGAGTAGGCGTACACATCGGCGCCCTCGATCTCGGTGATGGTGTTGAACATGACCACCGGGATGTCCGCCTCATTGGCCTTCTTGATGCCGGGGATCAGCGCGTCCAGGTTGATGCCGCACACGCAGATGGCCGACACGCCGCGCGTGATCATGTCCTCCATCATGGACATCTGGGTGGCGTAGTCGTCCTCGGACGGAGGCGCCATGACCAGCAGCTCATAGCCGTTGGCCTCGGCCACGGGGGTGGCGCCCTCGATGCAGCTGGCATAGAAGGGGCTGGTCATCGCCGGCGGCAAAAAGCCGATCTCGGCGGCGAGGGCCGACGAACACAGGAGCGCCAGGGCCAGTACCAGGACAAAGACCTTTTTCATAGATGTTTCCTCCTCGTTTTCTGCATGCGCGCATGCTTCTGAAGAGATTATAACAAAATCACCACAATTTGTCAAGATTTTCCAAGCAGAAAACGTTTTTTAAGTAACATATTCAACGTTTTGGTGAAGTTGCGCAAAACTGCTTCCTCCGAAATCCCGCCCGGCCCTGCGCCGCGCTTTACATTCCGGCCCGCTTCTGTTATACTTGCACATAGAGAGGGGGACTGCGCATGCCCAGGCTCAGTGTCATCGTCACCGTGTACAATGTGCAGGACTATCTGGAAAGGTGCCTCATATCGCTCTCGCGCCAGACGCTTGAGGACATGGAGGTGCTGCTGGTGGACGACGGCTCCACCGACGCAAGCGGCGAGATGTGCGACCGCTACGCCGCGCAGCACCCAAACGCGCGCGTCATCCACAAGCAAAACGGCGGCGTCTCCTCCGCGCGCAACGCGGGGCTGGACGCGGCCACCGGCGAGTACATAGGCTTTGTGGACGCCGACGACTTCATCGAGCCGGACTGCTTTGAGCGCGCCTGCTCCGCCGCCGCGCGCACCGGCGCGGACGTGGTGTGCTTCGGCTTTGCCAGCGTCTGGGGCGACGAGGCCGTGATGAAGGTGGTCGGCGGGGAGGAGGCGCTCTTTGACGGCAACGAAAGCGCGTTCAGCGCGCTGTTCGACCGGCGGTTCAAGTACTTCTGCTGGGACAAGATCTACCGGCGGGAGCTCTACGAGGGCCTTCGCTACCCCCTGGGCCGCATCTACGAGGATGCCTACCTTCTGCCGATGGTGATCGCCCGCGCGCAGAAGCTGCTGCTGCTGCCGGACGTTCTGTACTACTACCGCATGCGCCCCATGAGCATCACCCACATGCGCGACAGCCGGCTCAACCAGTGGCTGGAGGCGACCATGCCCCTTGTGGAGCTGGCAAAGCAGAAGTACCCGGCGTATGTGGACATGGCCTGGGGCCGCTACAACATCATACAGCTTCGCTCGCTGGACGCCATCTTCGAGTGCGACCGCTTCCGCAAGCACCCCTGCTGGAAGTTCCAGTATGCGCTTTTGCGCAAGCGGCTGGGCTCTTTGCTGTTCCTGCGCTGCCCGCAGGTGCGCCTGATGCGCCGCGTGTACGCGCTGGCCGCGCTGCTGTGTCCGGATATCGTGGCCGCCTATGTGCGCGCGCGCTGCAAGCGCAATCGCGGCATACTCACCTACGAGCACTAGGCGGCATGGCCGCACAAAGGAGGAATGCGCGGCATGGCCGAACGCATCAGCGTGATCGTGCCCGTCTACAACGCGGAAAAATACATCGCGCGCTGCCTGCGCTCGCTGACGGAGCAGACGGTCTTTGACCGGCTGGAGGTGCTGCTGGTGGACGACGGCTCCACCGACGCAAGCGGCGAGATGTGCGACCGCTACGCCGCGCAGCACCCAAACGCGCGCGTCATCCACAAGCAAAACGGCGGCGTGTCCTCCGCGCGCAACGCGGGGCTGGACGCGGCCACCGGCGAATACACGGCCTTTGTCGACAGCGACGACTTTCTGCGCCGCGACGCTCTGGAGGTCGCCCTGCGCCACATGGCCGCGGGCGAGCAGGCCGTGTTCTTCCGCACGGTGGACGTCTTTGACGACGGGGAAGTCGCGCTTCCCGACGCGCCGCAGGACATATACCTCCAGGGCCCGGACGTACACCGCGCGCTGCTGACCCACCGCGAGAGGATTCTCGAAAACACGCTCAAGGCCTACCGCAGCGAAGTGCTGGACGGGGCGCGGTTTCCCGAGGACATACGCATCGGGGAGGACGCGGTGTTTCTGTTCGAGGCCTGCAAAAACATACGCCGCGCGGTGATCCCGGCGCAGGCGCTGTACTTTTACCGCATCCACCCGCTCAGCAGCATGCGCACGCTGCGGCCGGAGCTTATGGACGAGCGCATCCGCGCCCACGAGCTGGTGGAGCGCCTCACGCGCCAGACCTGGCCGGAGCTGTGCGCGCTCGCGCAGGCGCGCACGCTGCACATGCGCCTGTTCATACTCAACGAAATGATGGATCATCCCGATTTTGGCGACGATGCCTGCTTCCGCCGCCACGTCCGCGCGCTGCGCGGGCAGCTCGGGGCGCTTGTGCGCAACCGCGAGCGCGTGTGGCTGCCGCCCCGGCGCAAGGCATACGCGCTGGTCCTGTGCGCCTGTCCGGGCGCGGCGCGCCTTCTGCACAGGCGGCGGGTGGGCAGGCGAAGGGGGAGGGGCTGACATGGAGGAGAAGATCAGCGTCGTCATACCGGTCTACAAGGTCGAAAAGCACCTGCCGCGCTGTCTGCGCTCCATCGAGGAGCAGACCGTCTTTTCCGCGCTGGATGTGATCCTCGTAGACGATGGTTCGCCCGACGCGAGCGGGGCCATCTGCGACGAGTTTGCCGCGCGGCACGCGAACGCCCGGGTCATCCACAAGCAAAACGGAGGCGTGTCCTCCGCGCGCAACGCGGGGCTGGACGCGGCCACCGAAAAGTATGTGGGCTTTGTCGACGCGGACGACTTTCTGCGCCGGGACGCGATGGAGATCGCGCTTTCCCACCTGCGCGAGGGCGCGGAGGGCGTGTTCTTCCGCACGGTGAACGTCCTGAGCGACGAGGAGGTTCCCGCGCCCGACGCGCGCGAGACGCTGTTTCTGGAGGGGCCGGAGGTGCACAGGGCGATCCTCCTGCGCAGAAACGGCGTATTTGAAGGCGTGCCCAAAATCTACCGGCGGGACGTGGTGGGCGATACGCGCTTTCCCGAGGAGCTTCGCATCGGCGAGGACATGCTCTTCCTGTTCCGCGTGCTGTGTCGGCTGCGGCGCGCGGTCATTCCCGCGCCGGGGCTGTACTTCTACCGCAACGCGCTGAATCCGTCCGACCGCAGGCGCTACCCGGAGGACGACCGCTTCGCCGCCTACGAGGAGGTCGAGCGCCTCACGCGGCAGACCTGGCCGGAGCTGGCGTCGCTTGCGCAGGCCAGGAAGATGGACATGCGCAGGTACATGCTGCTGGGCATGCTGGTCGTCCCCGAGAGGGTCGACAACGCCTGCTACCGCAACCAGCTCCGCGCGCTGCGCAGGGAGATCGTGCCGCTTCTGAAAAATCCGGAGCGCGCGCTGCTGCCACCGAAGCACAAGGCGCACGCGGTGCTGCTGTGCGTCTGTCCGCCGCTGGCGCGCCTGTGGTGCATGCGGCGCAGGCGCGGCGGTCAAAGGAGGGCTTGACATGGACGCGAACATCAGCGTGATCGTGCCGGTCTACAAGGTGGAGCAATACCTGCCGCGCTGCCTGCGCTCCATCGAGGAGCAGACCATCTTCCCGGAGCTCGAGGTGTTTCTGGTGGACGACGGCTCGCCCGACGGCAGCGGCGCGATGTGCGACGCGTTTGCCGCGCGGCATGAGAACGTGCGCGTCATCCACAAGCCAAACGGCGGGCTCTCCGACGCGCGCAACGTGGCCATGGACGTGGCCACGGGCGATTTCTTCCTGTTTCTGGACAGCGACGACTACCTGCGCGCCGACGCCTGCGAGGTTCTGCGCGCCACGGCGCGGGACACGGGCGCGGACATCGTGGTCTACAAGCTGTGCGACGTCCACGACGACGACGGCGTGGCGCCCCCGGCCGTGCATGCGCCCAGGCGCATCGTGGGAAACCGCGCTGTGTTCCACGCGCTGGCCGGGCGCACCGACGGCATGACCGAGATGATGATCGACAAGATGGTGCGCGCCGAGCTGTTCCGCGGCCTGCGATTCCCCGTGGGCATGAAGTGCGAGGACGCCTTCGTCATGCCCACGCTGGTCTCCCGCGCGCAGATGGCCGTGGTGCTGGATGAACGGCTGTACTTCTACCGCCTGCGCCCCGGCAGCATCATGCGCACGCGCGGGGATACCATGGTGGACGATCGCGTGGCCGCGCACGAGGAGATCGTGCGCGTGGCGCGCAAGAGCTACCCGGAATCGGTGGAGGCGGCCAAGGCGCGCACCTATCACATACGCATCGTGTGCCTCAACGCCATTCTGGACTGCCCGCGCTTTCGCACGCATCCCTGCTGGAAAAAGCACATCCGTGAGCTGCGCGCCCGCCTCGGGGACCTGCTGCGCACAAAGTCGCGCATGTGGCTGCCCCTGCGCCGCAAGGCATACGCCATACTGCTGTGCGTCTGTCCCGATCTGGCGCTCGTCTACGAGCGCATACGCTTCCGCGAGCGCCGCAAGCACCTCGTGTACACCGACGATGCAAAAAAGAAGCCCGCAGGCAGGAAAAAGACATAAAAAGCGCGCGCCCCGCCTCGAGGATTCGAAGCGGGGCGCGCTCTGCGTCGGGGCGCGTCAGCAGCCCAACTGGCAGAAGTTGTTGCCGGAGGTGGAGGTGAACATCTCCAGGAAGCAGATGGGGTCGTCGAAGTCGGCGCTCATGCCCACGCGGCCGAGGTCGAAGTTGCCCGAGGCCATCTCGCCGCCGATCACGTTCCACTCCACGGTGCGTATCTCCATCTCTATGCCGATGGCGGCAAGGTCGCTCTGTATGCACTGGGCGACGTTCTCGTTCTGCGTGCCCGCGTTGATCAGGTACTCAAAGGCAATGGGCGTCTCCTCGGAGAGCATGCCGTCCTCAAACACATAGCCCACCGATTCCAGAAGCGCCACCGCGCCCTCCACGTCCGCGGTGAGGGAGTAGTAGCCGACCTCCTCCTCGTTGGGGTAGGTGTAGGCCTCGTCGTTGACGCGGAACACGCCGCCGTGGCCGTCGCTCATGCCGTCGGGGATGTAGGTGCCGGCGGGCGGCTCGGTCAGCCGCGCGGTCTCGGAGATCCAGGTGCGGTCGATCAGCATGCTCACGGCCCTGCGCACGGCGCTGGCCTGCTCGGCGCTCATGCCGTCGAACATGGGGCTGTTTACGTTGAAGCACACAAAGGACGTGCCCAGGCTGGCGGTGACGTAGAACTCGGGGTCCGAGCCCTCCAGAAGGCCGGGCATCTCGTCGGCCGGGATGGTGTCGATAAAGTCGAGGTCGCCGGCGAGGTAGGCCGCGTAGATCACCGAATCGTCCGCCGAGAGCATGAACTCAAGCCGCTCCATGGTCACGTTTTCCGCGTTCCAGTAGTTGGGGTTTTTGACGTATACCATGCTCTCCTCGTGCGTCCAGCTCTCCAGCACATACGCGCCCGAGCAGACGAACCCGGCCTCGGTCACCCACGCGCCGGGGTTGGCGAGCGCGCCGTCCTGATCGAGGTATCCCTCCGCGGATTCCACGCACGCCTTCTGCACGGGGTAGAACACCGGGAAGGCCGCCAGGTCGAGCATGTAGGGGCAGGGCGCGACGAGCTGCACCGTGAAGGTCAGCCCGTCCTCCGAGGCGGAAATGGCGAGCCCCTCCTCGGTGCCGTAGCCCTCGATGACGCTGAACAGGTAGCCGTACACCGCGCCGGTGTCGGGATCGGCCGCGCGGTTCCACGAGTACACGAAGTCCTCGGCGGTCAGCGGCGTGCCGTCCGACCACATCAGGCCCTCGCGCAGCGTGAAGGTGTAGGTCAGCGCGTCGTCGGACACCGTGTAGCCTGTGGCGAAGTCCGGCTGGAGCTCGCCGTCCGGGCCGTGGGTGTACAGGCCGCCGAAGCTGTTGACCGCCAGGGAGGCGCCGTCCAGCGTGTAGTTCAGCGCCGGGTCGAGCGTCATCGGCTCGCTGGCCAGGTTGATGCGCAGCGTGTCCTCGCCCTCGCGGGTGGTGTACATGAAGTACTTCAGCCCCTCGGGGGTGTCATAGAAGCCCTGCACGTCGCTTTTGAGCATATAGGGGTCGGTGTAGTAGGTGATGGGCACCACGGCGCCCGTCTCCATGAGCATGTCCTCCGCCTCGTGCATCAGCGCCTCGCGCGCCTCCAGATCGGTCTCGGTCTTGATCGAGGCGATCAGCGCGTCGTATTGCGCCCAGTCCGGGGTGGAGCCCTCCGCGAGGGCCGCGCCGCCCGTCAGCATCAGGACGGCAAGGAACAGGGCAAACAGTTTTTTCATAAAGGACGACCTCCTCTGTTGTGTGCGCAGTATCGCTATATGTCAAAGGCGCAGTGACAGGCGACCTCTCGCCCGTCGTCGCGCCCGCGCAACGCGGGTGCCTCGCGCGCGCAGCGCGCCGTGGAAAGGGGGCAGCGCGGATGGTACGCGCAGCCTCCCGGCGCGTGCAGAAGCCCGGGGGGCTCGGCCTCGGGCCGGAACGCCGGCCGGGGATCGCGCGGGTCCGCCGTGGGCACGGCCTCCAGCAGCGCGCGCGTGTAGGGGTGCAGCGGCGCGTCCAGCACCGCGTCGGCCGCGCCGGTCTCCACGATGCGGCCCATGTACATCACTGCGATGCGGTGGCTGATGTGGCCCACCACCGACAGATCGTGCGAGATGAACAGATACGCAAGCCCAAGTTGTTTCTGCAGATCCATCAGCGTGTTGAGCACCTGCGCCTGCACGGACGTGTCCAGTGCGCTGACCGGCTCGTCGCACACCAGAAAGCTCGGGTCTACGGCCAGCGCGCGCGCGATGCCGATGCGCTGGCGCTGCCCGCCGGAGAATGCGTGCGGCCGCCGCTGCGCGTGCGCGGGGTCGAGACCCACCAGCGCCATCAGCTCCTCCACGCGCGCCCGGCGCGATGCGCGCGTCGGGCACAGGCGGTGGATATCCAGCGCCTCGCCGATCAGCTCCGCGGCGGTCATGCGCGGGTCCAGCGAGGAATAGGGGTCCTGAAACACCATCTGCATCCTGCGGCGCAGCGCGCGCATGCTCTGCCGGTCCACGCGCTGCCCGTCGAAGAACACCTCGCCGCCGGTCGGCTCGTACAGGCGCAAAAGCGTGCGCCCCAGCGTCGTCTTTCCGCAGCCGGACTCGCCCACAAGCCCCAGCGTCTCCCCGGGGTCCACATACAGGCTCACGCCGTCCACCGCGCGCAGCGCACGGCGGCGAAGCCCCTCGCGCACGAAGAAGTGCTTTTGCACATCGCGCGCCTCCAGCAGATGCCCGCTCATCACACCGCCACGCCCCCTTCGCCCTCCGGCAGGGCGTTTTTCCAGCAGGCCGCGCGGTGCCCTGCGCCGAAATCGACCTGCTCGGGCTGCCGGTCGAGGCATATGCGCATCGCCCCGGCGCAGCGCGGCGCGAACGGGCAACCGCCCTGCCGCGCGACGGCGTCGGGCGCGCCGCCGGGGATCGCCGAAAGGCGCATGTGCGCCCGCTCGCGCGAGGGCACGCAGCGCAAAAGCCCCCGCGTGTACTCGTGGCGCGCGTCCAAGAGCACGTCCTCCACGCGGCCGCGCTCCACGATGCGCCCCGCGTACATGACCGCCACCTCGTCGCAGGTCTGGGCGATCACGCCCAGGTCGTGCGTCACCAGCAGCACCGACATGCCAAGCTCCCGCCGCAGCTTGCGCAACAGCGCCAGTATCTGCGCTTGGATCGTCACATCCAGCGCCGTGGTCGGCTCGTCGGCGATGAGCAGCTCCGGCTCGCAGCACAGCGCCATGGCGATCATCACCCGCTGCCGCATGCCGCCGGACAGCTCGTGCGGGTACTGCCGCATCCTGCGCGCGGGCGCGTCCACGCCCACCAGCCCCAGAAGCTCCTGCGCGCGTGTGCGGGCCTGTGCGCCGCGCAGCGGCAGGTGCAGCCGGATCGCCTCGCACAGCTGGCTTCCCACGGTGTACACGGGGTTGAGCGAGGTCATCGGGTCCTGAAACACCATGCCGATCTTCCCGCCGCGCAGCCTGCGCATCTCCCCGGCCGGGCAGTTTACAAGGTCCCGGCCGTCAAAGCGTATCTCGCCCCCCGTCACGCGCCCGGGCGGCTCGAGTATGCCCGGGATCGCGCAGGCCAGCGCCGACTTGCCCGCGCCGGACTCGCCCACCACGCCCAGTATGCGCTCGCGCTCCAGCGTGAGGGAAACGCCGTCCACGGCGCGCACCTCCCCGGCGGACGTGGGAAACGCCACGCGCAGATCGCGCAGCTCCAACAGAGGCTCCGCCACGTCCGTCACCTCCTCAGCCGCGGATCGACGGCGTCGCGCAGCGCGTCGCCCAACAGGTTGAACGCCAGCACGATCAGGCAGATCGTCAGCGCGGGAAACACCAGCTTGTGCGGATAGCTGCCCAACGCGCCGCGCGCGGCGTTGGCCAGGGAGCCCAGGCTCGGCATCGGCGCCTGCACGCCCAGCCCGATGAAGCTCAGAAAGCTCTCCGTGAAGATGGCCGAGGGGATCTGCATCGTCGCCGCCGCGAGGATCACCGGCATGCAGTTGGGCAGTATGTGGCGGCAGAGTATGCGCACCGGCCCCGCGCCCAGCGAGCGCGCCGCGGGCACATACTCGTTGGCCTTCGCGGCGAGCACCTCGCCGCGCACCAGCCGCGCCATGCCCGCCCAGTACAGCGCGCCGAACACCACGAACATCGAAAACAGGTTGTTTCCCAGCGCGGCGCGCAGCGAGTCTTTGGGCGCGTCGCCCAGCGCCTGATCCAGGATCACCGAGAACAGGATCACCAGCAGCGTGTCCGGTAGCGCGTAGATCACGTCCACCACGCGCATCATCAGAAGGTCGACCCTTCCGCCCGCATAGCCGGAGACCGAGCCGTAGGCAAGCCCGATCGCCAGCACGATCAGCGTGGCCAACAGCCCGGTCAGCAGCGACACGCGCGCCGCGTAGACCACGCGGATGAAGTAATCCCGACACAGCTCATCCGTGCCGAAGATGTGCGGGAAGATGCGCGTCCCCTCCGCCATGGCGGCCTTCTCCGCCTCGGAGTACTGGAACGGCCCGAGGTTTTTGGCCCCGCTGTCGCGCCGCCCGTTCACGGTGATGATCTCCGTCGGGCCATAGGGCACCACGGCGGGCGCGAACACCACCGTCGCCACCAGCACAAACAGCACCGCCAGGCTCAGGACCGCCATGGGGTCGCGCAGCAGGGAGCGCCACAGGCTGCGCTCGCGCGGCGCCTGTGCGCAGGCGCTCTGCGCGGCTTTGCGCTCCTCCCCGGTGAGGGGGCGGAACGCGCGCAGGTCCAGCTGCATGCTCAGCGGGCGCTTTCTCGGAGGGCTTTCCACGGCCTTCATGCGCGCACCCCCTCAGCCAAGCTCGATCCGGGGATCGACCGCCCGGTACAGCAGATCGCACACGAGCGTCATCGCGGCCATCAGCGCGGCCAGCACGATGGTGGTGGCCATGATCATGGGATAGTCGCGATTCCCGATGCTCTCGACAAACTTGCCGCCCAGCCCGCCGATGGTGAACACGCTCTCGACCACCATGGAGCCGGTGAGCGTGTAGGCGGTCATGGGGCCGATGTAGGATATGACCGGCACCATGGCGTTCTTCAGCGCGTGCCGCGCCACCACCGCGCACTCCCGCGCCCCCTTGGCGCGCGCGGTGCGTATGTAGTCCCGCCCCAGCGCGTCCAGCATGGAGGCGCGCGTCAGGCGCGCGATGTAGGCCATGGGGTAGAGCATCAGCGAGATCACCGGCAGCACATAGCTCTTTTCGCTCGCGGACCACACGCCGAACCACCCCAGATGCAGGCAGAACACCAGCAGCAACAGCGTCGCCAGTATGAAGCTGGGAACGGCGACAAACAGCGTGGCCAGCAGGCACACCAGCCGGTCGGCGACGCGGCCGTGGCGCGCGGCGGCGAGGCAGCCCAGCGCAAGCCCGAACAGCAGCGCCAGCGCGATGCTCGTGCCGCCCAGGCGCGCGGAGATGCCGAAGCTCTCGCCGATCACCTCGGAGATGTCCCGCCCGGTCTTGAGCGACACGCCCAAGTCGCCCCGCAGCGCGCCGCGCAGGTACAGCACATATTGTTCGGGAACGCTTTTGTCCAGGTGGAAGCGGCTCTCCAGCGCGGCCTTCGCGGCCGGGTCGGTGGCCTTGTCGGTGTCGAAGGGACCGCCGGGAATGGCGTGCATGGCAAAGAAGGTGACGGTGGCCACGACAAGTACCGTCGCAGCCGCCAGCAACACTCGCTTTACCACATACCAGAGCATCGCTACGGCTCCTTCCGGTCGTTACATAAAACATACTTCTACGATATAACATTTTACAACCCCGCATGCCCGGAAGTCAAGCGCATTTGCTGGAAAACGTTGTTTCCGACATCATTTAACATCCATGCCGCGAACATGTGACACAATCTTGTCCTTTTTGCGCTATACCCGCCCGCGCGCGACCAGAAATTGTGTGTTTTGCGCCAACATCACGTTTGGCTTGCATCGCGCGGGCAAACGTGTTATTCTTATAGGGAGATACATTGTTCCGGGGGGAGAGATGCCTTGTGATGTTTGACCCGGGTGTGGAGGCGATGCCGCGCAGGCAGCTTGAGCAGCTCAAGCTCGAACGGCTCCGCCACATCGTCGGCTACTGCTACGAAAACGTGCCCTTCTACCACAAGCGATTCGACGAGATCGGCTTAAAGCCCGAGCACATCAAAACGCTCGCGGATATCCGCCTGATCCCGCCCACCACCAAGGCCGACCTGCGCGATAACTACCCCTTCGGCCTGTTCGCCGTGCCGCGCGAGAAGGTGGTGCGCATACACGCCTCCTCCGGCACCACCGGCAAGCCCACCGTGGTTGGTTACACGAAGAACGACCTGGACATGTGGTCGGGCGTGATGGCGCGTATCATCTGCGCCGCCGGCGTCACCGAAAAGGACATCGCCCAGATCAGCTTCGGCTACGGCCTGTTCACCGGCGCGCTGGGGCTGCACTACGGCCTCGAGCGCGTGGGCGCGGCGGTGGTGCCCGCCTCCTCGGGCAACTCCGAAAAGCAGATCATGCTGATGAAGGACTTTGGCGTCACCACGCTCATCGCCACGCCCACCTACGCCATGTACCTGGGCGAGCTCTCGGCGGAGCTGGGCTACAAGCCGGAGGATTTCAAGCTGCGCGTGGGCCTGTTCGGCTCCGAGGGCTGCACCACCGAACTGCGCTCCAAGATCGAAAAGCGCCTCGGCCTGTTCGCCACCGACAACTACGGCATGTCCGAACTGATCGGCCCGGGCGTGAGCGGCGAGTGCGAG
>DXVG01000180.1 GCA_019409045.1 Clostridiales bacterium
CCCCGGAAGCGCCCGTCGCGCCGGAGGCCTCCGCGGATGCAATCGCTCCCGCCGCGCCGGAAGCCCCGGCCCTGCCCGAGGCCCCGGCCCTGCCGGAGCTCGCCGCCGCGCCGGAGGCCCCCGCCGCGTCGAAAGACGCCGCCCCGGAGCCGCCCGCTGCGCAGGAGGATGCCGCGCCGGAACCGCAGGCCGAAACGGCAGAGGCCGCCGCGCCCGCGCCACAGGAGGCGCAAAGGCGGCCCGCGCCGCAGCGCCCCGGCGTGCGCGCGGGCGCGCAGGAGGGCGGCCGCCCCTTCCAACCCCGCTTTCAGGGCCGCTTCCAGCAGCAGCGATACGATCCCGCGCAGCGCGCAGGCCGCGATTATGGCCGCTGCGCGCAGCGCGCCGACGGCCAGCGCCAAGATTTTGCGCGCACCTACGGCCAGCGCGCGGACAATCCGCGGCAGGACTATTCGCGCGCGTTCAATCGCGGCGTGGCGCGCCCCGAATACGATCGAACCGCCGCGCGCGCGGAGCCGCCGCGCCGCGAGAACAGCTTCACGCCGGACCCGAGCGCCGTCAATCCGGGCGTCCCGGAGCTGCTGGCCACGGGCGAGTGCATGGACGGCTACGGCGTCCTGGAGATGCACCCGGAGGGCTACGGCTTTTTGCGCGCGGAAAACTGCCTGCCCGGCGCGAAGGACGTGTACGTCTCCATCGCGCAGATCCGCCGCTTCAACCTGCGCACGGGCGACTATGTGGTCGGCAAGACGCGCCCCCAGCGCGAGGGCGACCGCTACAACGCGATGATCTACATCAGCCAGATCAACGGCGAGCCCCCGGAGAACGCCATCCGCCGCAAGCCGTTTGAGTCGCTGATCCCCATCTACCCGGACGAGCGGCTCCGGCTCGAGCCGCCGGAGGGCCATGGCGACCTCGCGCTGCGGCTGATCGACATGCTCGCCCCCATCGGCAAGGGGCAGCGCGGCATGATCGTCTCCCAGCCCAAGGCGGGCAAGACCACGCTGCTGAAGAAGATCGCCAACGCCGTGACGAGCAACTACCCGGATATACACCTGATCGTGCTCTTGATCGACGAGCGCCCGGAAGAAGTGACGGACATGAAGCGCTCCATCGAGGGCGAGGTCATCTACTCCACATTCGACGAAGCGCCGGAGAACCACACCCGCGTGAGCGAAATGGTGTTCGAGCGCGCCCAGCGGCTGGTCGAGCACGGCAAGGACGTGGTCGTGCTGCTGGATTCGATCACGCGCCTGGCGCGCGCGTACAACCTGGTCATCCCGCCCACAGGGCGCTCGCTCTCCGGCGGCCTGGACCCGGGGGCGCTCTACAAGCCCAAGCGTTTCTTCGGCGCGGCGCGCAACATCGAAAACGGCGGCAGCCTCACCATCATCGCCACCGCGCTTGTGGAGACCGGCAGCCGCATGGACGACATCATCTTCGAGGAGTTCAAGGGCACCGGCAACATGGAGCTGCACTTGGACCGCAAGCTCTCCGACCGGCGCATCTTCCCGGCCATCGACATGTACAAGTCCGGCACGCGGCGCGAGGAGCTGCTCCTGAGCGAGGAGGAGCTCGAGGGCGCGCTGAAGATACGCCGCATGCTCTCCGGCGGCAACCCGCAGGAGACCGCCGAGCAGCTCATCGGCATACTGGAAAAGACGAGCTCCAACGCGGACTTCTTCACCCGCCTCAAGGGCTGGATCGCCGTGTTTGAAAAGGAAGGCTTCACCATGAAGGCATAGCCCGCGCAGGGATATACAATGCGGCAGTCGCGCCTGCTTCTGGAAACGCCGGTTGATGCCGTGTCGGATGGCGAACGGCTCGCCCTGCGGCTGGAGGAGACGGACGACCGCGAAAAAAATCGCTTCCGCATTTTGGAAGCGATTTTTGTGTTCCCGCCCGTCAGCGGTCTACAAAGAAATAGACCCAGGCGAAGAAGTGGTTGTTGAACATCCAGTCGCGGAAGTCCTGCTCCTGTTTTACATGGTTGAGGACGAAGCCGAAGATAAGGGCAAACGGCGCGAGCAGGGGCATGATGAGCTCGTAGATCGGGATCAGCATTGCGACCCAGAAGTACACCATCGGTATGGTGCTGAAGATGAAGTTCACGATCACCGAGATCAGCGCAAACAGCAGGTTCCTGTCGCCGGCCGCCGAAAGCGCGGCGAGAATCATGTGGAGATAGGTGCCGATCACCGCGCAGCAGGCGGTGTAGAGCAGGAACTTGAACAGCCGCGCGAAGCGGAGGCGGACGGCGTTGCTGACCACCATGCCGACAAAGCGCAGCATCAGGTAGACGCCGACGAACTGGAAGCCCTCGGTCAGCTCCCGGAAATTGTAGAAGATGGTCTCCTCCACGGCGATCCGGTTGACGCTTCCAAAGGGCGAATACAGCAGGAAAAAGTAGGCCGGCATGGGAAAGTAAAACAGCTTGAAGACCAGCGAGTAGAATAAGCCGACGTCGCTTTTTTTGTCGTCGTTCAGCGCCTTTTCCATCTCCTTGGCCGCCCTGCCCTTGCCCTCCGAGATGCGCTGCGTGGTCACGATCAGGCAGATCAGCCCCAACACCAGAATAAGCGGCGGGCCGAGGATGAGGAGCATGTCGCTGCCGTAGATCATGCGGTTCCATGCGGGCACGATGATGTCGTCCACCCATTCCAATGCCATCGCCGTCTTATCGACGATCCAGATGGCGGCATTGCCTAAAAAGTCCATTACCAGTCCCCCCCTAAGTATCTGCGCCGTCCCATCCCACGGGCGGCAGCAGGAATCAGTATAGCACTGCGACCGCGGACGTTCTATCTCGTCGCGCAGTCGCAGGCAAGTGTTTTATTAAGATTTGCAAGTGTTTTATTAAGATTTGTAAGTGTTTTATTAAGATTATATCGCGCGAGAAGTCGCGGCGCGCGGGGAGAAGAAGGCATCCCCTCCACGACCGCCGCCCGGAAAACCGTGAGATTTTCAGGCGATTGGCTCCTTGCCCTCGAAACACAGGGTTTTTCGACGGCCTGAATGGGGGACGGCTCTTGCCGTCCCCCCGAATCGTTCTACCCCAACCGCTACGGCCGCTCCTCCGACGCCGCGAACGTCAGCTCGCTGCGCTCGTAGCGCTCCTTCGTCCAGCAGTTGTAGGCGCGCAGGGCCGCGATCTCGGAAAGATCGCCCCGCGCGGACAGCGAACCTCTCTGCACAAAGGAGCCGTCCGCCTGCCGCGCGACCTCGCCGCTTCGGGTCGCGCCGCTTGGCAGGCGCTCGCCGCTTCCGTCGAGGAATTCAAACCACACGCCGTCCTCGGTCGCGGCGTAGGCCGCCTCGTCAACGACCGTAAAATGGAGTTCGTAGTACAGCGCCATCGGCGAGGGGCTGAACGTCACCGAATCCACGCGCACGCCGCAGCCCGGGTATTCGGCGCTCAATGCGCAAGTCAGCGATTCGGACGCGCCGGCGGCGTTAAGCGTAAAGGTGAGCTCGCCGCGCTGAACGTTCTCCGCATCCGCGTCGTAGCCGATAAACCGGCTGGTCGGCTCCTCCGCGCCCGGCTCAAAGTACTGCATGGTGATGCCCTCGCCCTCGGGGGCGGGCACGAGCGGCGTCACGTTGCACGAAAGCGCGACTTCCAGCACATCGCCCGCGCCCTGCGGCGCTTCGCCGCTCAACATGAACACCAGCGTGCCGTCCGCCTCCAGACGCCAGTCGAGGCTGGAGACGACGCCCCCAACGCCCTCCGCCGCCGCGGCGTTGCCGATGCCCACAATGGCCATTTGCAAATCATTTGCCTCGGCGTATTCGCCGATGGTCATGGAAGTAGACTCGTCCTTGGTCATATTGCGCATCGGGTCCGGCGGCAGCGCGTCCGGGCCGAGCAGCAGCAGGCCCTCCGCGGGCGTGGCGTCCACGACCATGTAGACGTATTCGCCGTCGTACACGGCCTCGCGCAGCTTGAAGGAAGCCAGCTCGCCCTCGCCGCCTACCTGCGGCGGGTCGGTGGCGACGATCTCCGCCGCCTCGGGCAGCGCGCCGCCGCTCTGCCCGGAATTCAAAAAGTCGAACAGCCCCCAGTGGTTCGCGGCGGCGAGGGCCGCCGTCGCAAGGATCAGGCAGGCGGCCACGGCGATGGCCGCGCTCAGGCTCAATTTGCGTTTCATGGGTCTTTGCTCCTCCTCGCGCAGTCTGCGGAGCGTGTCCTGCACGGTGGAGACAAAGGCGGCGTCCGGCTCCCCGAAAGCCGCGCGAAAATCCCGGTTCTTCACAGTCCTTCCTCCTCAGACAGCAGTTCTTTCAGCATCGCCCGGCCGCGCCGCATGCGGGACTTGACCGTCCCCTGCGCAAGGCGCAGCGCCGAGGCGATTTCTTCCACAGAATACCCCTCCATGTAGTGCAGGACGATGGGCGTGCGCACTTCCTCGGGCAGGCGCATCAGCACGTCGTGCAGCTCCCTGTCCGCGCCGGGCGGGGCGGCGCGCTCGGGGATCTCCCGCGGCGCCTCCCGCGCGCGGCGGCGGTGGATGTCGTAGCACTCGTTGATGAGTATGCGCACCAGCCAGGTCTTGAGGTAGCGCTCCTCGCGCAGCGATCTTCGCCGCCTCCACGCCTTTTCCAGACAGCTCTGCAC
>DXVG01000181.1 GCA_019409045.1 Clostridiales bacterium
GGCTTGCGGGCTTTCTCAACGCTCTGGCAGTCTGTTGACTTTGTCAACATACTGAGGGCCCGCCTCCGGATTTGGAGGCGGGCCCTTTGCGTGGAACGGGTGGTCAGAATATGTCCTCCCAGACGGCCACGTTGTTTTTGTCGAACATGTACGGGTCGCCGACCACGATCTCGCTGCCGCCGTCGGCAGCGGCGGTCACCTTGAGCACGCCCCGGTCCCCGGCGGCGAGCACCTCGTCTACCGCGCCGGTGATGGAGCCGCGCACCAGCGCGTCGGCGGCGTAGGCGGCGACGTAGCCCACGTCGATGGGGTTCCACAGGTACATCCACGGACAGAGGCCGTCGCGGATGTAGTCGGCCATGTCGCTGGGCAGGCCCAGCCCGGTCACATACGCGTCTGCCCCCGCGTCGCGCACGGCGTCCGCCGCCGCGAGTATGCCCACGCTGGTGGGCGCGATGATGATCTGCGTGTCCGGGTGCTCGCGCAGCAGCGCGCCGACCATCTCATAGGACGGCTCGTACAGGTCCAGGCCGTAGAGCGTCTCCACGAGTGTCATCCTCGTGTAGTCCGCCGGGTTTTCCCGTATCTCCGCCAGCATCCAGGACACCCACAGCGCCTGATTGGACGCGCTCGGCGTGGTGGTGAGTATGGCAAACTCGCCCTTTCCACCGGTCATTTCGCGCGCGGCCTGCATCAGCACGCGGCCGATGACCTCCGGCGAGGCCTGCTGTATGTGGACCATGCGGTCCTGCGGCTTCACGTCCGAGTCGAGGGAGACCACCTTCACGCCCGCCTCCAGCGCGCGCGTGAGCACCGGCGAGAGCGCGTCGCGGTCGTTCGCGGCCACGGCAATGGCGTCCACGCCCTCGTCGATGAGCGCGTCAATGCACGCGATCTGCTCCTCGGCGCTCACGCTGTCCGGGCCCGAGAGCTCCGCCTGCGCGCCCAGCGCCTCGCAGGCCTCGGAAAAGCCGGAGAACATGCGCTGCATGTAGGGGTTGGTCACGTCCTTGACCACCAGCGCGTAGCGGCGCGCGGGCTGCGCAGAGGGGGAGGGGGACGGCTCGGCCTGTTCCGGCGCGGGCGCGGAGCACGCGCTCAGGCACAGGGCGGCAAGCAGCGCAAGCGCCGCCAGGCGCGCGATGGACCTCATGGCTGCCTCCTTTCGCCGAGAAAGTCGCTCGGCCATACGCCCTCGTGGCTTTTGAAGGTGCGCGAGAAGTGGTGCTGGCTCTTGAAGCCCACCGCAAGCGCCACGTCGCGGATGAGCTCGCCGGGGTTTTCCAGCATGCGGCGCTTCGCCTGCTCGATGCGTATGTTGGTCAGGTATTCCGAGGGGGAGACGCCGTATTCGCGGCGGAAGAGCATGCTCACATAGCTGGGCACATAGCCGAACACGCCGCCGAGCGTCTGGTTGGTGATGTGGTCGGCATAGTGCCTGCGAAGGTACTGCTCGATGCGCCGCGCCACGGAATTGGCTTCGCCGCTCTCGCCCCCGCCGAAGCGCAGGGAGGCGATGTCGCCGCGCAACTCGTCCATCGTGAGCGCGGAGCTGATCGAGTCCGCCAGCGCCGCGCGCAGCCGCAGCGATTCGCCGTAGGCCTCGCTCGAGTCCCCGCCAAGCTGCGAGAGCGCCATTGCAAACAGCCGGTAGATCTCGCCCTGCGACCACTTTTCGGCCTCGAAGCGCGCAAACAGAGCGTCGAGCGCGGGCGCGGCGTCGCTGCTCAGGTAGGCGCGGGCGGCCAGCAGCGCGGCCTCGTCGCCGCGCGGGCTCCACGGCTCGTCCGACAGCTCCAGCAGCAGGCTCTCGCCGATGCGGCCGCGCCGCTCCAGCTCCTTGCGCAGCGCGCGCAGCGTCTGGTCGATCTCGCCCAGGGAGATCGGCTCGCGGTGGCAGACGCAGCTGACCGGCATGTCCGCGCGCGACACGACGGCCTCGTGCAGAAGCGACGCAATGGCGGGAAGCTCGCCCAGCTCCGCGCGCAGCACCACGATGCGCTCCGAGGGCGTGTTTCCCATGAACTCCCAGGTAAAGCCGGACAGCTCCCGGATGGTCTCGGCGATGGCGTCCCGCAGGGACACGCCGCTCCAGAACTCCGCGCCGGGGCACATGTCCGTGGACTCGCAGATGGGCAGCGCGCCCGCGCACAGCAGAAACGCGCCCAGCGGCTCGTCCGCCGCGGCGTCGCCGCCGTGGAGCGGCGCGGCCTTGTTGATGCGTGCGGCCAGCAGGCGGCGGATCTGCTCGTGCTCGCGGGCGAGGAACCGCTCTTTGAGCTGCGAGAGAAGCTGCGCGAGCGATTCCTCGGTCAGCGGCTTGAGCAGGTAGTCCACCGCCTGCGCGCGCACGGCCTCAGACACATAGGAGAAGTCCGAGTAGCCGGAGAGCACCACCAGCATGATCTGCGGGTACTGCCTGCGCACGCGCTGCATCAGCTCCGCGCCGTCCATGATCGGCATGCGGATGTCGGTAAAGACCACGTCGCAGCGCACCTGCGCAAGCAGGGCGAGCGCCTCCTCGCCGTCCATGGCCGTGGCCTCGATGCGGAAGAAGTCGTCCAGGCGCTCGATCATGCGCCTCAGCCGCCGCTGCGCGTGCGGCTCGTCCTCGACGATCATGACGCGTATCATAGGCTCCCTCCGATCACAACGCTGGTCCCGCCGCCCGGGGCGGGGCGTATGTCAAAATACACGGGGCCGCTCTGAGAGAGGCGCAGGCGCAGCACGGTGTTGACAAGGCCCATGCCGCCCAGCCGCAGCTCGGAGTACTTCGCCGCGATGTCGCCCTGGTAGCCGTCGATCTTTTCGTGGATGGCGCGTATCTGCGCCTGCGTGATGCCGCCGCCGTTGTCGCGTACCTCGATGCGGAAGGCGTCGCCCTCGCGCGAGAAGCGCACCAGGATCCGCCACGGCGGGCGCGCCGCCTTGAAGCCGTGCTGGAAGCAGTTCTCCGTCAGCGGCTGGAGCACCATGCGCGGTATGCGAAGCTGCGAAAGCTCCGGGCACTCCTCGATCTCATAGTGGAAGTGCTCCTCGTAGCGGACCTTCATAAGGTCCAGATAGTCGCGCATGTTGGCGATCTCCTCCTGGAGGGAGACCAGGTCGCTGGCGTAGCCGACCATGTAGCGCAGCATCGAGGAGAGCTTTTCGCACATGCGCACCGTGCGCACGCTGCCGTCCTCGTCGGCGGATTCGATGATCGCCGAGAGCATGTTGTACAGAAAGTGGGGGTTCATCTGCGATTGCAGCGCCGCCATGTACGCCTTCATCTCAAAGCCGATGGACTGGTTGAGCCTGTGCAGCATCGCGCGGAAGGCGCGCTCCAGCGCCTGCAATTCCTCCATGTTGGCGGCGGAGAGCAGCGGCGCGCCGCTGGTGAGGTTTTCAAGGCTGATGCGCTCGATGCCCGCCGAAAACTCGCGCAGCGGGCGGGAGATCTTGTCGGCCAGCAGGTAGACCACAAGCAGCAGCACGACCAGCAGCAGCGCGCCCACCAGCGCGATTTGCAGATACACCTGCGAGTACGGCGCGTCCAGCAATCGCGTGGGAAGTATGCGCACGAGCGTCCAGCCGGAAAACGCGTCGCGCGCGGCGAACACGGTGACCTTTCCGTCCATCTCCGCCTCGTAGACGGCGACCTCGTCCCCGGCGGGCAGGCCCTCGAGCACGGACGCGCTCAGCGCCGTACCGCCCGGCGTCACGTCCTCGCCGTCGGCGTTCAAAAGCGCATAGCGCGAGCCATCCTCGCGCCCCCACAGGGACAGGGACTCGAGCGCCTCCACGCTCTGCTGCACGCTGACAAAGCCGTACACGCTCGAGGAGTACGACGTAGACAGCGGCCGGATCAGCGAAAACAGGCGCACGTCCGGGTTGTCGGACCACACGTCCGCGTGCGGGCCCAGCACCAGCGAGTGCCCGGGCGAGGCGGCGAGTTCCGCCTCCAGCGCCGCGATCCCCTCCGCGTCCGCCAGCGCCGCCGTCACGCTCGCCTCGGTCTCGTAGAGGGAGCCGGTGCTCACATAGTCGCCGTGCGCGTTGAACACGCTGATGCGCAGCGCGCGGCTGTCGGTGGAGTTGATGGTGGCCAGCAGGCTGCCCGCGCGGATGGAGTCCATCAGCTCCGCGCCGAAGTAGTTTTCGGGGGCAGTGTCCGCCTCCAGAGGGATGAAGAAGTTGAGAAGCTCCATGTTCGCGGTCACCTGCGCGGCCAGCGTGTCCAGCGAGGAGAACACGAGCGACATCTCCTGCAGGTCGCTTGCGAGCAGCTCCTGCTGGTGATAGCGCTCAAGGTCGCGGTTCGTGCCGCCGATAAAGACGAGCAGCAGCGCGATGACCGCCACCACGACCACCGCAATCAGCGCCGCGTAGGCGCGAAACAGCTTGTTTTTGAACTGGAAGCGCATCGGAGCGCACCCCCGTTGGCAAAGCGAGCTCCCCGGGACGGGAAGCTCGCTGGAAGTCAGTTTTTCAGGCTGTTGAGCGGCGCGGGTATGCGGCCGCCGCGCCGTATGAACGCCTCGGAGGAAAAGCCGTGAACGGGCATCACGGGCGCGCGCCCGAGCAGCCCGCCGAACTCCACGCTCTCGCCCACGCCCTTGCCCGGGGCGGGGG
>DXVG01000182.1 GCA_019409045.1 Clostridiales bacterium
GCCGTCGGAGATGGTCCCGTTGACCGGTATGGCCGTGACCGTCACCGTGTAGGTCAGGCCCTGTGTCATCTTCCCGACGGGTATGGCGTAGCTGTTGTCGCTCGTGTCCTCATCCAGCAGCGTGTTCGTGCCGTCCGAGATGGTGATATGATACCCGGCCACATCGCCCGCGGCGTACCACTGTATGGTCGCGCTCGACTCGATGTACTTCACGCCGTTCTCCTCAGAGACATAGGGGTCGATGTAGATCTCCGGCGTCTCCACCGTGCCCACGGAGGGCTCGGTCGGGCTCTCGGTCGGGCTTTCCGTCGGGCTTTCCGTCGGGCTCTCGGTCTGCGGCACGCTGAGCGCGAAGCGCAGGTCGGTGGACCGGCCGTCCTCCAGATCGCCATTGACCGGCACGGCGGTCACGCGCAGCGTGTAGACCTCGCCCGGGGTCATGCTGCTGGTGCCCAGCGTGGTGCTGGTGCTGGTGAAGTCCTGCGTGACGAGCGACTGCCACATGCCGTCGAACACCTCGACGCGATAGTAGCTGACCTCTCCCTCGGCGCTCCAGCGCAGCGTGAGCGTGCCGTCCGGGACGTAGTGTATGCGGTCCACGCCGATGCTGACGACCGGCTCGATGGACACCTCCGGTATGCCGACCTCGCCGGGCGCGGCGGTGGGCGTGGGCGTGGGTTCCGCGGTGGGCGTGGGCGCGGCGGTGGCCGTGGCGGTGCTGCGCAGCGCGAATTGCAGGTGCGTCCAGCGCGCGTTGTCCACGGTGCCGTTGGTGGGGATGGCGCCCACGGAGATGGTGTAGAGCCTGCCCTGCTCCAGCGAGGAGGTGGCGAGGTTGCCGGAGGTGTTGGTCACCTGCTGGGAGACCAGCGTGTTGCCCGTGTTGTCCTCGATGCGCACATAGTAGGCGGCGACGTTGCCGTCGGCGCTCCAGGTGAAGTTGATGCGCGTGACCGTGGGGTTGATGTAGTGTACGCCGTCCACGGTCGCCTCGATGGAGGATATGCCGATCCTCGGCGCGCCCACCTCGCCCGGGGCGGGCGTGGCGGTCGGCGTGGGCGTGGGCTCGACGTAGACGGGCGCGCGGTCGGAGTAGAGAAGCTGCTGCGTCTCCACGGTGGCCACGCCGGTCACGTCCAGGCCCGCGGTCTGCTGGAACAGCTCCACGGCCGCCTGCGTCACCGAGCCGAAGTTTCCGGTGATGTTGGCGCTGTAGTAGTTCAGCTCGCGCAGGCGGCGCTGCAGCCTGGCCACGCGGTCGTTGGAATCGCCGCGCTGGAGCGTGATATAGCCGCTGTATTCCGGCGCGCTGGAGGAGAACAGCCGGCTCTGCAGAGAGGATGTGGCCGTGCCGGTCTGCCGCAGGCCCAGATCAGCCTGCAGGCGCTTGACGGCGGCCACGGTGGCGTTGTTGTAGGTGCTGCCGGGCGTCCCCTCGTAGTAGTACAGCTCCTTGAGGCGCTCGTTGAGCTCGCGCACGCGGTAGCCCGTGTCGCCCTTTTCCATGTAAATGTAGCTCTGGCAGGCGCGCGCGGAGGAGGCGTAGAGCTTTGTAAGCGTCTCGCGGGTGGCGGAGCCGCTGGCGCTCAGGCCGGCCTCCTGCTGGAACACCGTCACCGCCTCCTGCGTGCGGGAGCCGTAGATGCCGTCCGCGCCGTCGGCGAGGTAGCCCAGCTCGCGCAGGCGATCCTGCAGGATGGTCACGCGCAGGCCGGTATTGCCGCGCGAGAGCGGCTTATAGGGGTCGTATGCGGGAAGGTCCTCGTTAAAGAGCACGTCCTGAAGCTCGGGCGAGGCCACGCCGTTGACGGCAAAGCCGCGGTCGGCAAGGTCGGTCTGCAAAAGGCGCACCGCGTACTGCGTGCGGGAGCCGTAGATGCCGTCCGCATCGTCGTTTAAGTAGTCGAGCTCGATCAGGCGCGTCTGGAGCCTGCGCACCGCGTCGCCGCGGCTGCCGCGCGAGAGCGTGCCGTACTCCTCCTGGGGCTTGAGCACGTCCACGGTGGTCTCCTCGCCCCCGACGCTCCAGGCGACCGCGAGTGTGGCGATGTCCTGGGCCTCCCCGGCCGTCTGCGCGACCTCGCCGAAGCTGAAGCTGGGCACCTCGGAGGTCTGGCTGGTCGCCCCGGCCTCGAGGTCGGCGGGCGTGTACACGCCGTAGAGCACCACAAGGCCGCTGAGCGCCTCCATGCGCAGGCCCGTGCGCGTATAGCCGTCCTCGGCCAGGCCGCTGACGTCCAGGCGCTCAAAGGCGGTCAGCGTGCCCTGCTCGATATCGACGCGGGAGACCTCGCCCATGAGCTCGTCCAGCACGAACAGCGATTCCGCGCTCGCGGCGATCTGCGTGACGCTCTCGTCCAGCGAGGCGAGCATCTGCCAGGACATCTGCGCGGGGTCGAATGCCTTGAGGCGCGTCTGGCCGACGGCGGAGGAGATGTAGTACACCTTGCCGTCCAGCACGGCGAAGTCCTCCACGCCAAAGTCCACAAACTCGACCTCGCCGGTGGTCAGGTCCTGCCGGGTGAGCAGGCCCTCGTCGCTCAGGCGCAGGAAGGAATCCTCCGTATAGAGCGTGTCGGCGGAAATCTCGCCGGTGTACTCGGCAAAGCCGTCCGCGCGCTCGTTGTACAAAAGCGCGCCCAGCCCGTCCGCCAGCTCGGCGACGAGCCCCTCGGGCATGAGGTGCAAATCCGTCATGTTCGCCGCGGCGGTGGCGACCTGCTGGGTCGTGGCGGTCTGCACATCCGCGCGCATCAGCGCCGTGCCGTCCTGCGCGGATATGTAGTAGACCACGTCCGAGGAGACCGCGCACGCGCGGTACACGCCGTCGGCGATCGCCGTCTCCTGGAAGTCCGAGAGCGAGAGGCGCATCAGCGTGCCGCCGAGGTCCTCGATCTCCTCGCCCGCGAGGAAGATGACCTGCGTCTGGTCCACATGGACGATCTGCGCGGCGTAGCTCTGGCTCATTTCGCCGTCATAGCCGGTCAGATACAGTCCGCCCCGGCCGTCTATATAGGCCCCGACCGCGCCGGAGCCGTCCGCGAGGCGCGCGTCCGGCGCCGCGCCGACCTGCGCGGCCGCGTCGCCTGTGGCGTCGCCCCAGGAGGAGGCCATGCCCGGCGCCGCGATCAGCAGGCACATAAGCAGCGCGAGCGCGCGCACGATTCCCTTCCGTTTCATGAGATATATCCCTCCGTTCCAATTTCGGTTTCCTGTTAGACGAACTTCCCCCTGCGCCGGTTCCTGCTTTTGGCGGCATTCCCCTGCCAACTTTTGGCAGCAATTTTTATCCGGCGTTCGATTGACTTTTCGAACATATGTGCTATAATGTCGGTATAAGAACATATGTTTGTTTCCCGTCGGCGGCGCGTCTCCCCCGACGGGCCGGGAGGGAATGGACGTGCGCACCATACTGCACAGCGATTTGAACAACTTTTACGCAAGCGTCGCCTGCCTGCAAGACCCGGCGCTGCGCAACGTGCCCGTGGCCGTGTGCGGCGACCCGGAAAAGCGCCACGGCATCGTGCTTTCCAAGAACGAGCCGGCCAAGGCCGCGGGCGTAAAGACGGCGGAGGCCATCTGGCAGGCGCGGCAGAAGTGCCCCGACCTGGTGCTGGTGCGGGCGGACTTTCCGGCCTACATGCGCGCCGCGCAGCATGTGCGCGCCATCTACGCGCAGTACGCGAGCCGCGTGGAGCCCTTCGGGCTGGACGAGGCGTGGCTGGACGTGACCGACCTGGGGGTGGACGGGCGCGCGGCCGCGGACGAGCTGCGCGCGCGCATACGGCGGGAGACGGGGCTGACGGTGTCGGTGGGCGTATCGTTCAACAAGGTGTTTGCCAAGCTGGCGAGCGATCTGAAAAAGCCGGACGCGACCACCTGCGTGCGCGTGGAAAATTTCCGCCGGAAGGTGTGGCCGCTGGACGTGGGGTGCCTTTTGTATGTGGGGCCCGCCACGCGGCGCAGGCTGGCGGCCTGCAACATGCGCACCATCGGCGACGTGGCCAGGAGGCGGCCGGAGGAACTGCGCGCCATGCTGGGCAAGCACGGCGAGACGCTCTGGATATACGCAAACGGCCTGGAGTGCGAGCCGGTGGCGCCGCTGGGCGCGACCTCGGCGGTGAAGTCCGTGGGCAACAGCATCACGCCCGCGCGGGACGTGCAGAGCGACGCGGACGCGCGGGAGCTGTTCTGGGTGCTCTGCCAGAGCGTGAGCGAGCGGCTTTTGCGGCGCGGGCTGGCGGGGCGCACGCTGAGCATAAGCGTGCGCGCGAGCGACCTTCAGACCACCTCGGCGCAGTGCGCGCTGCCCGAGCCCACCGCGCTCTCCTGCGCGCTGGAGCGCACCGCCATGGCGCTGTTTCGCGCGCACTGGCAGTGGACGCAGTGCGTGCGGAGCCTGGGCGTGTGCGTGAGCGGCCTGTGCCCGCAGGACGGCCCGCGGCAGCTGGGCCTGTTTGACGACGGCCGGGAGGAGCGCGCGCTGGCGCTGGAGCGGACGCTGTTGCGCCTTCGGGACCGCTACGGGCCGAACTGCGTGCGGCGCGCGCTGCTGTTGCGCAGCGACTTCGGCGGGCTGAGCCCGCACGGGGAGA
>DXVG01000183.1 GCA_019409045.1 Clostridiales bacterium
GGGGAGTACTACGCCACCGTAGAGCTGGAGAGCCGCGCTTCGACGCTGAACGTGCGCGAGGAGCCGTCCACGAGCGCGCGCATCGTGTCGGCGCTGGACTACGGGCGGCGCGTGATCGTCTGCGAGGAGGCGGGCGACGGCTGGGTGCGCATACGCACCGCCGAGCTGGAGGGCTATGTGCGCCTGGAGTACCTGAAGGCGGAGTAGCGCGCCCGGCGCGAAAGAAATCACTTGGGCGCGAGCGCGCCCCGGAGGACATGTGTTTCAAAAGACGGCCCTTGTGGCTCTTGTGCTGACACTGCTTGCGTCGGTTTTCGCGGCCGGCGCATTTTGCGTGTCCGGCGCCGGGGCTGAGGACCTGTCCACGGACGCGCGCGCGCACGTCTCGCTCGAAGGCGGGGAGGCGCGCTTTGCGTTCGTCCCCGCGGCCAACAGCGTATACAGCGTGTGGTTCTTTTCAGACGACGGCGCGGAGGACGCGGTGGACGCGCGCCTGTACGCGGGCGGCTCGCTGATCGCCTCCGGCGGCGGCGCGCGGCGGCTGTTCGAGGCGAGCCTGAACGCGGGCGAGACTTATGAGCTGGTGCTCAGCGGCACGGGAACGGGCTGCGTGGAGGTGATGCGCGCCACGCTCGGTCGCTGCTTTGACCGGCCCATCGACCTCGACGAGCAGGCGCAGCCCTATGAGAAGCTGCTGGTGCGGCCCGGCGACGCGCACTGGTACGCCTTTACCGCGCAGGAGTCGGGGCTCGCCGCCATACACGCCGAGGTCTCCGCGGGCGCGGACGCGCCCATGCGCCTGCGCGGCGTGATCACAGACGCGGAGGGCACCACGCTCGGCGAGGCCGAGGGCGCGCAGGGCGGCTTTGTCATCGAGTGCGAGCTGTCCGCCGGGGAGCGGTACTTCGTGCGCGTGTCCGCCGCGGACGGCGCGACCGGTGCGTACCGCCTGAGCGTGGAGCAGAGCGCGACCGGCGCCGCGCTGCCGGAGGCGGTGGAGCTTATGCCGTCGGAGGTGTCGCTCGAGGTGGGGCAGACGCACGCGCTCGAGGCGCGCGTGTCCCCCGCGGACGCGCACGCCGCGCTTCAGTACGCCAGCTCCGACACCGCCGTGGCGACCGTGTCGCAGTCGGGCGAGATCACCGCCGTGGGCGCGGGCACGGCGACCATCACCGCGCGCGCGTGGGGCGGGGCGAGCGCGAGCTGTACGGTGACGGTGGCGGGCGTGCCGCTCTCGGGCATCGGCTTTTCCCAGAGTGAGCTGACGCTGCGCGTGGGACAGCAGGTCAGCGCGGAGCTGGACTTCTACCCGCAAAACGCCTCGGACCGGCGCGTGCGCTACAGCGTGGAGGGCTCGGACGTGGTGTCGGTGGACCGTAACGGCATGGTGACCGGCCTTGCCGAGGGCACGGCGCGCGTGGTGGCCGTGGCGCTCGACGGCGGGCACACGGACATACTGGAGGTGCATGTGGAGCCCGCCGCGCCGAAGCTGCGGGCGCTGATCGTGGGCCAGCAGATGTATCAGGACCAGGTCAACAAGGTGCGCGTTGGCTCCATCAACACCGCGCAGAGCGTGGCCGCGATGTTGCAGAGCCAGACGCTGGACGGGGAGAGCTACGAGACGACGGTGCTGCTCGACTCCACGCGCGAGGAGACGCTCCTGGGCATACGCACGGCCTTTGCCGACGCGCAGGAGGGCGACATATCGCTGTTTTACATCACCTGTCACGGCTATTACGCGCACGGCATGAGCTTTTTTGAGCTCTACGACGGCTCGGTGATCTGTGCGCGCGACCTGGAGCGCGCGCTGCGCTGCGTGCCGGGCACGGTGGTGGTGGTGGCGGACTGCTGCGGAAGCGGCGGGCTGATCGGCCGCGCCTCGTCGGTGGAGGACTTCAACCGCGGGGTTGTGAGCGTGTTTTCCGGGCGCGTGGGCGAGTCCGCCTTTGCGGGGAGCAAGTACAAGGTGATCGCCAGCGCGTCGCTGGACCAGGACAGCTACCGCATCAGCTTCGACGAGAACATCACCGAGGGCGACATGGCCACGGTGCTCTCCCGCGCGCTGTGCGGCGGCGCGGGGTTCGCAATCGGCGGCACGCACAAGTCCGCGCTGCGCGCCGACATGGACTACGACCGGCGCATCACCCTCAACGAAATGGCGCTCTACCTCTCCCGCCGCGTGACCTGGTACCTCAACGTGGCCGGGGAGCTGGCGGGCGCGACGACGCCCTATGTGCAGAACGTGCAGGTCTATCCCGAGGGCGACCCGTTCGTGCTGTTCGGGCGATGAGCGGTATTCGCAAAAAATTATGTTAAATTTTTAAGACAAAATTTAACTTGCAGGAATTGCATCCCGCTTCTCGAATTGATATAAGTCGGTGTACTTTCTGGATTTGTATATGTCGAGGGGGAATTTCCGTTTTCAGTGTGAGCGTTGCCAGGCACGCGGGCTTCTGCTTTGGCGTGCGGCGCGCGGTTGCGACCGCGAGGGAGGCGGCCCCGGCCTGTACGCTCGGGCCGGTGATCCACAACCCGCGGGTGATCGCGGAGCTTGCCGCGCTGGGCGTGGTCAGTTTGGACGCGCCGGAGGACATGCCGCCCGGCGGCGTGGCGGTGGTGCGCTCTCACGGCGTGGGCAGGGAGACGCTTGCGCGGCTGCGCGCGCGCGCCTCGCAGGTGCTCGACGCCACATGCCCCTTCGTAGCACGAATCCATGAAATGGCGCAACAGGCCGAAGCGCGGGGCGTTTCGCTGATCGTCGTAGGCGAGGAGAAGCACCCCGAGGTGGAGGGCATACGCGGCTGGACGGGCGCGGCGAGCTACGCCGTGGCCGACGAGGAGGCCGCGCGCGCCCTGCCCCGCATCGACCGGGCGCTGGTGGTCGCGCAGACCACGTTCATCGCGGAGCGGTTCGAGCGCATATGCGCTGCGCTGCGCGAGCGGGTGCGGGAGATGGAGGTTTGCAGCACCATCTGCACCGCCACGCGCGAGCGGCAGGAGGAGGCCGTGCGCCTCGCCGGAGAGGTCGATGTGATGATCGTCGTGGGCGGGCGCGAGAGCTCCAACAGCCGCAAGCTGTTCGAGCTGGTCAGGGCCGTGTGCCCGCGCTCGCGCTTTGTGGAGCGCGCGGACGAGATCGAGGCAGCCTGGTTCCAGCCGACGGACCGGATCGGGATTACAGCCGGCGCCTCTACGCCGGATTGTACAATTAAGGAGGTAGTAGCAAGAATGAACGACATCGAGAAGCAGGTCACTCCGTCCGAGGAGCAGCAGGCCGAAGAGCAGCAGGCCGAGGAGCAGCAGGCTGAGGTCGGCGCCACCGAATCCGACTTTATGGCGGACGTGGAGAAGTCGATGGTGCAGCTTCGCCCCGGACAGACCATCACGGGCACCGTGGTGCAGATCACCAATGACGAGGTCTGCGTCAACGTCGGTTACAAGGCAGACGGATTGGTTAAAAAAGCTGACCTCTCCTCGACCGATGTCAAGGTTGGCGACGAGATCGAAGTCGAAGTCGTCAAGGTCAACGACGGCGAAGGCAACGTGCTGCTCTCGCAGCGCAACATCGTCAACCGCAAGATCTGGGATGAGATCATGGCCAAGTATGAGTCCGGCGAATACGTCACCGGCACCGGCAAGGAAGCCGTCAAGGGCGGCCTGCTGGCCGACGTGATGGGCATTCGCTGCTTCATCCCCGCCTCGCAGCTCTCCCTGCGCTACGTCGAAAAGATCGAAGAGTTCGTCGGCCAGGAGCTGACGCTTGAGATCATCGAGGTGGACAAGCCCAAGAAGCGCATCGTCGCTTCCCGCAAAAAGGTGCTCATGGCCGAGGAGGCCGAGAAGAAGAAGGCCATTTGGGACGCCCTGGAAGTGGGCAGCGTCGTAAAGGGCATCGTTCGCCGCCTGGCGGACTTCGGCGCGTTTGTGGACATCGGCGGCGTGGACGGCCTGGTGCATGTGACCGACCTGAGCTGGGGCCGCGTGCAGCATCCGTCGGACGTGGTCAAGGTCGGCGACGAGATCGACGTGAAGATACTCAACGTGGACCCCGCCCGCGAGCGCATTTCCCTGTCCTATAAGCAGACCCGTCCGCGTCCGTGGACCGTGGCGGGCGAGAAGTATCCGGTCGGCTCCGTGGTGGAGGGCAAGGTCGTGCGCATCACCACCTTCGGCGCGTTCGTCGAGCTCGAGCCCGGCCTGGATGGCCTTGTGCACATCTCGCAGTGCGCGCTGACCCGCATCGCTAAGGTGGAGGACGCGGTCAACGTGGGCGACATCGTGCGCGTGAAGGTGCTGGACGTCAACACCGAGGCCAAGCGCATCTCCCTGTCCATCCGCGAGGTGCTCGAGGACGAGGCCATGGAGCAGATGCCCGCGGGCAGCGACCTGGATGAGTACGCCATCGTGGACGTCAACGCCGTGGCGGACGAGCCCGAGGCCGTGCCGGTAGAGATCCCCGCGCCCGAGGCGGAGGCCGAGCCCGAAGTGGAGGCCGAGCCCGAGGCGACCGAAGAATAAGCATCCATAGACCATCGCGGCACGGCTTTACGCCGTGCCGCGTTTTCAACGGGAGGAGCGACGTGCCATGT
>DXVG01000184.1 GCA_019409045.1 Clostridiales bacterium
AGCGAGCCTGCAAACAAGGGAGCTTACATGGACGTAAGTGACCGCAGTTTGCAGGTGAAGCTGACGCAGGAAGCAAAAATCACTTCCGCTTGTTTTCCTTCGGAGGTGATTTTTGCGTTTGGGGGCTTTATCAACGCTCTGACGCGGGGAGGGCGCAATGCCCTCCCCCGCGGCCGTTGCCCGGGCTTACTGCTCGGCCTCGTTCCTGGCGGCGTGGTACGCGCCGGTGGCCGCGGCGGTGCCCCCGACGGTGCGCGCGCTGTCCTCGCCGATGCAGTCCAGCGCGATCATCACGCACAGGGCGGGCACGACGTCCTTGTCCTCCGCGACGTCCAGAAGGTAGGTGTCGCCCCAGGTGAACCACTTGTGGGTCACGCCGGCGACGGCCTTCTCGCCGCAGGTGATGGCGTATTCATGCTGCAAAAAGTCGCCGCGCACTTCCCAGTCGCCCTCCGGCGTCTCCAGCGTGTAGTGCGGGTGCAGCGGGGAGAAGTGGCCCTTGAGCTCCATCTCCTCCATGCCGTCGCATGTGATGAAATAGCGCGGCAGCAGCGCAAGCACCTTCTGCTGGATGTGGGCGGCGTGCGCGCCGCCGGCGTCGGTGATGTCGAGCTGGTGGCCCCAGGAGAGCAGCTTGCCCTCCACGGTGTAGAGCACGTTCTGCTGGTCGTCGGTGACCTCGAAGCGGTCCTTGATGGAGAATACCTTTTCCTTGAGTACGAGCTGCACACCTGTTCTCCTTGACGTTCTTGTTTTCGCGCCGTCTATTGTACAGGAAACGCGCCCGCAGCACAAGAGCTGACGGCGAGGTTTAACGCTTTTTGCGCGCGCGGGGCATGCGCGGGCGCGTCGGGCATGTCATTCCTCCTCAGTCTGCAATCGCTCCACGAGGCGGCGGATGCGCTCGCGGGCCTGCGTTTCGACGAACAGCTTTTCCTCCTGCGTGGGGCTCTGGTCGCCCATGAGCGATACGAACTGGCTGACCTTCAAGCCCAGCGCGTCCTGCATGTCCCGGTCGCTGCCGCGCGGGGAGACGAGGTAGTAGCACAGAAGCGAATCCTCCTGCCCGATGCGGTGGGCGCGGTCCTCGGCCTGCGAATGCACCGCGGGCGACCAGTCGAGCTCGCCAAAGACCACGCAGGTCGCCCTTTGCAGGTTGAGGCCGCTTGCCGAGCGCAGGGAGACGCACAGAAGGTCGGTCCTTCCCTGCATGAAGTTGTCCGCCGCGGCCTCCTTCTGCCGGTCGGTCTCGCGGCCGGTGATGAAGCCGGGGCGCAGGGCCTTGAGCTCCTTTTTGTAGATGTCCATCACCGCGTGGTGGTGGCCCATGAGCAGCACCTTCTCCCCCGCCTCCACCAGTGCGCGCACGAACGCCGCCACGAACGGCGCCTTTGCGATGCCTGTGGCCTGCCGCTGGCGCTGGCAGATGGCGTCCTCGATGATGGCGCGGCGCGCGGGGTCGTCCGTGGCGCGCAGAAGGCGCAGCTGCTCGGCCACCGGGGCCATCAATTCGCGGTAGACCCTGTCGTCCCAGTCGATCTCCTGCACCAGGCGGCGCTTGGGCGCGAGCTGGGAGAGCACCTCGCGCTTGACGCGGCGCAGCATCAGCCCCTCGCGGCGCAAGTGCTCGCCCAGAAGCTCGGGCTTTGCTACCACGGCGGAGTTGTAGCCGTAGCACCACTCGCGGGAAAAGCTCTCCCAGTCGCCGAGGAAGTGGAAGTCGAGTATGTTGACCACGTTCCAGATCTCGCCGCCCTGGTTGTAGATGGGCGTGCCCGAAAGGCCGATGACGTTTTCGCAGGACTCGGAGAGCAGGCTCGCGGCGGAGTACTTGCCGGTGCCGTTTCTGCGCAGCTCCTGAATCTCATCGAATATGGCGGTGCGAAAGCCCTGCTCGGGCAGCACGTCCTTCCAGCCGCGCAAAAGCAGGTAGTGGATGATGTAGATGTCCGCCTCGGGCAGCTTGTAGGGCGTAAGCCCCCGGATGACGTGCACCCGCAGCCGCCCGTCGGGGGACAGAAAGCGCGCAAGCTCGCGCTGCCAGTTGCGGATCAGGTGCGGCGGCACCACCAGAATGGCCGGATAGGCCGAGGTGGTGGCCAGAAACGCCAGCGCCTGCACGGTCTTGCCGAGGCCCATCTCGTCGGCCAGCAGGCAGCGGCGCGCACCGAGCAGGAAGGCGAGGCCCTGCTTCTGAAAGTCGAGCAGCTCGCCGTCAAAGCTGCCCGGCGGCGGCGTGGCGGTCTGGGGGCTTGAGAGCATGGCCTCGCGCCGCGCGGCGTACTCGCGGGCCTCCTCGAGCGCCTCCTCCCAGCGCTGGCGGTCGCGCTCGGCGATCTCCAGCGGATAGCGCAGCATCAGCCAGTTCAGGTCGCCCACCACCCGCCGGTGCGCGGTGAAGCGCGCAACGCCCCTGCCGCGGCCGTCGCAGCCGGGGAACAGGCGCTTGGCAAGCTCGGTGACGCAGGGCTCGGCCTTGATCGTCCACACGCGGCTTTTGCGGTTGTAGGAGAGCGTGCCGTAGATGTGCCCGTCCACGGGCGCGTCGCGCAGGTAGATCGGATAGTTCACAGCGCCACCCCCCACAGCCGGCTCAGGGACACGCAGGTGACGCGCTTGCCCAGCACGCGCGCGGGCAGCGGCGTGTCCCTTTGCGTGACGACGACGATCTCCCGCAGCTGGTCGCACTCCAGATAGCGCCTCACCTGCATGAGCAGGTCGCGGGCGTTGGGGCGGCCCTTCTTGATCTCCACGCCCACGCCGCCCACGAAAAAGTCGATGCGGCGGCGCGGGGCGAGGCGGTATTCGTGCTCGCAGGGAAGGCCGGCGGCTTGAAATGCCTCGGCCACCATGCGGTGCAGGTCGTACTCCCCCGGCGCGGCGGGCACGCGCAGCGTGGAAAGCGCCCGCAGAATCTCTTGCGTATCCATGGGCGCATTATACCACGAATGCGCCCCGGTGTTCAAGCATACGCTGTCCCAGAAAGGGAGGGATGCGCATGAAGAGCGCGCGCGTCGCGGCGCTGTGGTCGATGCTCCGGGGGCTGCTGGTCTCGATGGGGGCCACGCTTGCATGCATGCTGCTGTTGGCGGCGGCGGTGATCTATCTGGGCGTTTCCGACGGGGCGCTCACGGCGATCAATCAGGGGATCAAGCTGGTCGCGGTGATCTTGGGCGCGCGCGTCGCCGTGGGCATCGGCGGCGAGCGCGGGTTTGTGACCGGCGCGGCGGTGGGGCTTGGCTACATGGCGCTCGGCTACGCGCTGTACCACCTGCTGGGCGGCGCGGTGTTCTCGGCGACGGGCATGCTGTGCGAGCTGTTGCTGGGCGGCGCGGCGGGCGCGATCACGGGCGCGGTGTGCGCCAACCTGACGCCCCGGCGGCGTCGGAATCGCGCGGCGGGCAAAATGTGACAAAAAGCGGGCGGCCCGGCAATGCGCCTGCAAAGTTTTTTCCCGAAAAATGGGAACCCGAGCATTCCTTTCCACGTCCAATGAGGTGAAAACAAGCCAATGCGCCGGGAAGCGCCCGGCGGTGGGAAAGAATGGGAGGGTACAATCATGAAACGCTTGCTTTTGATGACACTTGTACTGGCGCTGGCACTTTCGGCGGTGCTCGCGCCCACGACGGCGCTGGCCGCCTCGACCTACACGGTGCGCACGACCGCCTCGGTCAACCTGCGCACGGGCCCGGGCCTTGATTACAGCAAGATCACCAGCGTCAAAAGCGGCAACTCATTTACCTACGCGGGCGTGAGCCGCTTCGACAGCCGCGGCATGGGCTGGCACAAGGTCTCCTACAACGGCGGCAGCGCATGGATCTCCTGGGCGTACTCGAACCTGCAGAAGAACGGCTCGGCCATCTCCGAATCGCAGGCGGTGCGCGCCTCGGCCGCGCTGAACGTGCGCAGCGGCGCGGGTACGGGCTACAGCAAGCTCACCACCGTTTCCAACGGCACGAACATGGTCTATCTGGGCGAGACCACCCGCGTAAACGGCACGACCTGGTACAAGGTATCCTGCTCCTCGGGCATCGGCTGGGTGTCCGGCGCGTATTCGAGGCTCGTGAGCACGCCCGACGTCAAGCCCGTCACCGGCGCGAGCGGCTCCTCTTCCTCGAGCTATTCCAAGGTGTACGTCTCCGGCGGCTCGGTGTGGCTGCGCACGGGCCCGGGCCTTGGGTACTCCAAGATCACCAGCGTGGACGAGGGCACGAACCTGACCTATCGCGGCTCCTCCTCCACGGACAGCCGCGGCGTGCGCTGGTACAACGTGACCTACAACGGGCAGAGCGCGTGGATCTCCTCGCGGTATTCCAAGCTGTCCTGACGGTAAATTTCACAAATACAGCTTGCGTGCGCGGGCCGCGTCGTGTATAATAGACACGATGGCGGCTCGCGCCGCCAATCCATAGGCGAGGTGATTTACCCATGAAGCATATCCAGACCATCCAAAAGCCCTGCCTGAGCCAGAGCGCCAAGACCGGCGGCTGCGGCGAGTGCCAGGCCTCCTGCCAGAGCGCGTGCAAGACCAGCTGCACGGTGGCGAATCAGTCCTGCCAGAAGAAGTAAACGCGCGTTGGACGCG
>DXVG01000185.1 GCA_019409045.1 Clostridiales bacterium
GCGCTCGAGCGCCGCGTAGTCCAGCGCGCCCTGCGCGTCCACGGGCAGCACGCGCACATCGTGGCCCTGCTCGCGCAGCCGGTCGAACGCCGCCAGCACGGAGGGATGCTCCGTTGCGTTCACGGCCACCACCTGTTTTCCGCGCATGCGGCCGACCGCGCCGAGTATGGCAAGGTTGTTCGCCTCCGTGCCGCCGGAGGTGAAGATCAGCCGCGCGTCCCGCGCGCCCAGCGCGTCCAGAATCGCCTCGCGGCAGGCGCGCACCTGCCGAAATGCCTCCACCGCCGGCGCGTACACGGAGGAGGGGTTGTGCCAGCCCTCGCGCAGGCTCGCCTCCACCGCGGCGATCACGCCCGGCGTGGGCCGCGTGGTCGCGCTGTTGTCAAGATATGCCGTCATATGCTCTTATACGCTCCGTCCCATACCTCCGCCGACAGAAAGCGGCGGTTGAATATCGCTGCGACCATCTCGTCGTTGAGCTCGAGAAGCACTAGGTGCTTCGCGCCCTTTTTCACAAAGCAGAAGAAGTACTTGCGGGCGTCGGCGTTTTTGTACCAGCGGTGGATCTGCACGCCGCTCTCCCGCGCGCACGCCTGACAGGCCGGGGAGCCCTCCTCCCCCGCCGCGCGCAAATCCCGCGTGTCAAAGCTTGTGAGGTAGACGCGCTTTTTGCCGTTCATCACGCGCGCGACGTCCACCGTGCCGTTTGTAAACGTATAGTCGTACTCCGTGCGCAGGCGGAACGTGGCGCGCCAGAGCAGAAACGCCACGCCCAGCAGGACCACCGCCTGCACGATGGCCGGAACGCTCACGCCGAAGCCGCCGTCCTGCGTGGTCCCCAGTATGTTCGCCGCGGACATCAGCCCCAGTACGCCGCACACCACCAGCGTCCCCCACGCCAGATAGTACAGCGCCTCGTTGAGCGCGCGGCGCTTGCCCATCACCGTCTGTTCCACAAAGACATCCATGGCTCTCCTCCAAGACAGAAGTTACTGATATTATAGCATAATTGGGACGATTGTCGATAGAACGTGGGGTAAAAATATGAATTTCACCGCAGAGTGCGTGCAATGCGGCAAGAAATATTGTATAATAGCGGTTAGAAATCATGCTTCTGGAGGTCTCCCCGTTTGAAGTGTCCCTACTGCAACAGCCCGCTCAAGCCCACGGACATGGTCTGTCCCTCGTGCGGACAGCCGTTTCCGGAGCACATAGATAGCCTCAACGATGCGCCCATCGGCTTCTGGGACCGCCGCTGGGTGCGCGTCTTGCTGCTCATACTGGGGTCCGTCATCGCCGTGTTCGTGCTCGGCTTCGCCATCTACAAGATATACTTCTGGGTGGAGGACTACAGGATCGACCGGCTCTACACGCGCGGCGGGCGCACGCCCGTGGTCAGCCAGTTCACCATGGACGACGGGCGCTCGGCGCACGCGATCACGTTCTTTGGCGAGGATGGCGACAAGGTGTTCATCCCCGAGCTGGAGACCTCCACCGTGGTCGCAGGCGGCGTGGCGCGCGTGGAGATCCCCGACAGCACCTGGTTCTCCTCGGACGTCTCCTCCGACGTGGAGGGGGCGGTGGTGAGCCTCTCCCCGCTGCTGATCGCGGAAAACGGCGCGCGCACGCAGCTTCCCACCATGGAGCTGACCGTCGAAACGCCCGTATCGCCCATCGAAGTGCTCAGCCCCGCCGAGGACAACCTGACCGTGTTCACCTCCGTGTATCCCCTTGAGGTGCAGGTGGTGCCGGGCAGCACGGTGCTGGTCAACGGCGAGGACGTGACCGACGTGGTGGACCGCAGCGGCCTGCTCTCGGCGAACGTGAACGTCTACCCCATCGGCGACAACATCATCACCATCCTCGTGCGCACGCCCAATCACATCGAGGCGCGCAAGGACGTGGTGATCTACCGCGCGCAGCTGGAGATCGAGGTGGAGCTGGACACCTCCGTCAAGACGGAGACCGAATCCCGCCAGATGGTCATCTCCGGAAAGTGCGAGCTCGGGGCGTACATAGAGGTGGATACGCCCTATGTCGAGGAGAGCCTCTACATCGACATGCAGACCGGCGACTTTGAGTTCCTGACCAACCTTGAATACATCGGCGAGAACACCGTGCGCTTCCGCGCCGTGATGGACGGCCGCGCCGACGCGCAGATACACTTCGACGTCAACTACACGCCGACGCTGGCCAACTACTCCGCCGCCGCGTGGCCCATCGTGGAAAACTACGATCAGCTCGTGCGCCTGTACGCCCAGTGGCAGGACCGCGTGTTCCTGTGCGAGGGCAAGGTGGTGGACATACTCGAGGAGGACGGCGTGCAGCGCATAGTGATGGACGTGGGCACGGACGAGCAGATGCTGCTGGTGCTGATCAACGAATCCGCCATGCAGGACCCGGTCATCGGCGGCTCCTACAGCCTGTACGCGCACGTCTCCGCGCACCAGGACGGCCGCTACATGTACAACGCCTCGTATTATCCGCAACTGGTCACGCTCTACATGGACCTCGCCCAGCCGTAGCGGCGCTGGAAAAAAATGGCAAAAAAAGTTTTTTGCCGGGCTTTTTCAGCAGGAATCCACGGTTTTTCGTCGAATATGGGTATGTTGCGTTATGGAGGGCTGCGTATGCGATGCGGATGTCCGGATTGCGGCGCGTATATGACGCACGCCGAGGGGCCACAACTGGGTTGTGTCTGTCCGCAGTGCGGAAGGCGCTGCAGGGATTGCCTCGGGCTGTGTTCGCCGCTCAGCCGCGAACAGCTCCGCGCCTTGGCGCGCGATCCCGCGTCCCTGACCGGCCTTTTCCGGTTTGACGACCCCGAAGAGGGGCCGGATTTCGAGCCGCGAAACTCCATGTAACTCAACCCCGGCCTTTGCGGATGCTTTCAAAAGTCTTGAACCTGTTGTCCTTTTAGAAAGTTTCCGTAAAATCCGGCCGTTTCTCCGCAGAAAATGGCGCTTTTCACCGCTTTTGAGGCAGAGTATCCTCCGCGGAAAATGCTTACGGTTACATAAAAGTTACATGCAAGAATTTGGCGTAACCATGCGCTTTTTGTCGTGTGGGAGCGCCATATGTACAATCAGGGGGACAGTGTATGAACGAATCCAAGAAAGCCGTCGTCACGGTGCTGGGCTATGACCGCAAGGGCATCATCGCGCGCGTCAGCGCCGTTCTCTACGAGTGCGACGCCAACATCGTAGACATTTCGCAGACCGTATTGTCCGGGCTTTTCAATATGGTGCTGGTGGCCGACGTCTCCTCCCCGGAGTGCGCCTTTGACCAGCTTTCCGCGCGGCTGAGCGCCCTTGGCGAGGAGCTCGGCCTGCAAATTCGCGTGCAGCGCAGCGAGATCTTCGAAGCCATGCACCAGATCTGAGGAGCGCACATGATCCACACTTCCGAAATTCTCGACACACTGCGCATGATCGACCGCGAAAAGCTGGACGTGCGCACCATCACGATGGGCATCTCCCTGTTCTCCTGCGTGAGCGACGATGTGGGCGTGCTCTGCCGCCGCGTGTACGATCGCATCACCCGCAAGGCCGAGCGCCTCGTGGCCGTGGGCGAGGAGATCGAGCGCGAGTTCGGCGTGCCCATCGTCAACAAGCGCATATCGGTCACACCCGCCGCGCTGATCTGCGGCGCCATCGGCGACCCCCTGCCCCTCGCGCGGGCGCTGGACGACGCCGCCGCGCGCACGGGCGTGGACTTTATCGGCGGCTACACCGCGCTCGTGCAAAAGGGCATGACCGACGCGGACCGCCGGCTGATCGAATCCATCCCGGAGGCGCTGTCCTCCACGCGCTATCTGTGCTCGTCGGTCAACGTGGCCTCCACGCGCGCGGGTATCGACATGGACGCTGTGATGCTGCTCGGCCGCGTGATCAAGCGCACGGCGCAGCTCACGGCCGAGAGCGACGGCCTGGGCTGCGCGAAGTTCGTCGCCTTTGCCAACGCCGTGGAGGACAACCCCTTCATGGCGGGCGCGTTCCACGGCCCCGGCGAGGGCGACGCCGCCGTCAGCGTGGGCGTAAGCGGCCCGGGCGTGGTCAAGCGCGCGCTGGAGTCCGTGCGCGGCGAGCCGTTCGACGTGGTGGCCGAGACGATCAAGCGCACGGCGTTTCGCATCACGCGCGTGGGTCAGCTCGTGGCGCGCGAGGCCTCGCGCAGGCTGGACACGCCCTTTGGCATCGTGGACCTCTCCCTCGCCCCCACGCCCGCCGTGGGCGATTCGGTGGCCGCCATACTCGAGGAGATGGGGCTGGAGGCGTGCGGAACCCACGGCACCACCGCGGCGCTGGCGCTGCTCAACGACGCGGTGAAGAAGGGCGGCGTAATGGCCTCCTCGCATGTGGGCGGGCTCTCGGGCGCGTTCATCCCCGTCAGCGAGGACATCGGCATGATCCAGGCCGCGGAAAAGGGCGCGCTGACGCTGGACAAGCTCGAGGCGATGACCTGCGTCTGCTCCGTGGGGCTGGACATGATCGCCGTGCCGGGCGACACCTCCGCGGAGACCATCTCCGCCATCATCGCCGACGAGGCCGCCATCGGCATGGTCAACA
>DXVG01000186.1 GCA_019409045.1 Clostridiales bacterium
CCTCGCAGGTGGACAGCCGCACCATGATCGACCACGGCGGCGCGGAAAAGCTGCTGGGAAACGGCGACATGCTGTTCGTGCCCTCCGGCATCAACAAGCCCATGCGCGTGCAGGGCGCGTGGGTGAGCGATCAGGAGGTACACGCCGTCACCGAGTACATCAAGCAGCGCCACGAGACGACCTACGACGAGGACGTGGTGGAGAAGATCAACCAGTCCGTCATGTCCGACGCGGAGAAGGAGGAGGCCTCCGAGGAGTACGACCCGCGGCTTCCCGAGGCGGTGGAGATCGTCATCGAGGCCGGGCAGGCCAGCATCTCCATGCTGCAAAGGCGCATGCGCGTGGGCTACGCGCGCGCCGGGCGGCTGATCGACGAAATGGCGCAGCGCGGCATCGTCTCCGAGGCCGACGGCGCGAAGCCCCGCGCGGTGCTGCTCACACGCGAGCAGTTCCGCCAGATGTTTGAGGAGGAGGAAGCGCAATGAGCACGGTGGGCATGGTGTCCCTGGGCTGCGCGAAGAACCGCGTGGACAGCGAAGTGCTCCTGGGCATGCTGAAAAGCGCCGGGCACGAGATCGTCTCCGACCCCGCCGAGGCGGAGATCATATTCGTCAACACCTGCGGCTTCATCGAGCCCGCGAAGGAGGAGTCCATCGAGGCCATCTTCGAAATGGCGCGCTACAAGCAGACCGGAAGGCTCAAAAAGCTGTTTGTCACCGGCTGCCTCGCCCAGCGGTACATGGACGATCTCTACCGCGAGATGCCCGAGGTGGACGGCTTCATGGGCGTTGCGGACTACGCGCGGCTGCCTGAGATGCTCAGGGAGGCGCAGGCGGGGGGAAGGCCGCGCTACATGCGCGACGGCGAGCGGTTTTTCAAGGCGCCGCGCGTTCTGACCACGCCGCCGTACTCGGCCTACGTCAAGATATCCGACGGCTGCGACAACCGCTGCAGCTACTGCGCCATACCGCTGATCCGCGGGCCGTACCGCTCGCGGCCGTTTGAGAGCATCGTGGAGGAGTGCCGCGCGCTTGCCGGGGGCGGCGTTACGGAGATCACACTCATCGCGCAGGACACCTCCCGCTACGGGAACGACTTTCCCGGCGGAAGGACGCTGCTCCCCGAGCTGCTTAAGGCCGTCAGCGACATAGAGGGCGTTCACTGGCTGCGCGTTCTCTACCTCTACCCGGATACCACAGACGACCGCCTGCTGGACGCCATCGCGCGCCTTCCCAAGGTGGCCCCGTATGTGGACTTGCCGCTTCAGCACATAGACGACGACATGCTGCGCCGCATGAACCGCCGCGGAAGCGCCGCGTGGATAAAGAGCCGCCTCGCGGCCTGCAGGGCGCGGGGGCTGACCACGCGCACCACGATGATCGTCGGCTTTCCCGGGGAGACGCAGGAGGCGTTTTGCGATCTTCTCCGGTTTGTCAAGGAGACCCGCTTTGACCGCCTCGGGGCGTTTGCCTACTCGCCCGAGGAGGGCACCCCCGGCGCGGAGATGCCCGGCCAGATCGACGAGGCGGTCAAGCGCCGCCGCCTCGACGAGCTCATGACGCTCCAGCAGGGCATATCGCTTGAGAGGAATCAGGAGCGCGTGGGCGAGGTCTGCGAGGTGCTGTGCGAGGGCATGGAGGAGGACATGTACACCGGCCGCTCCATCCGCGAAGCGCCCGAGAGCGACGGCGCGATCCGCTTTACCGCAGGGCGAGAGATCGCCCCCGGCGAATACATACGCGTCAAGATCACCGGCGCGGAGGCCTACGACCTTTACGGGGAGGTATACGAATGAATCTTCCGAACAAGCTGACCATACTGCGCGCGTGCATGATTCCCGTGTTCGTGGTGTTGGCGCTTCAGCCGCTCCTGTGGGCGCAGATCGCCGCCGCGGCGGTGTTCGCCATCGCCAGCTTTACCGACTACCTCGACGGCCACATCGCCCGCAAGCACAACCTCGTCACCAACTTTGGAAAGTTCATGGATCCCATCGCCGACAAGCTGCTGGTGATGTCCGCGTTCGTGGTGCTGGTGGGGCAGGGGCGCATGCCCTCCTGGGCGTGCATCATCGTGCTGGGCCGCGAGTTTGTGATCTCGGGCTTCCGGCTGGTGGCGGCGGACGCGGGCCGCGTGATCGCCGCCGGGCCGCTTGGCAAGATCAAGACCGTCACGCAGATGGCGGCGGTGCTGCTGCTTCTGCTGCTCTCCCCGGTGACGGGCGAGCCGTTACTGGGCAACGCCGGAAAGGTGGTCGCCGACGTGGTGATGTACATATCCACGTTCTTCTCCCTCATCAGCTGCGTGGACTACATCGCCCGCAACCGCGACTGCCTGAAGGAGAACTGACATGGCCGGCCCCGCGCGCGTGCTCGATCTGGACATGGACTTCTTCCTCACGGACGTGTGCGCGCTGGCGGCGCCGGGAAAGCGCCCCTCATCCGCGCAGGCGCGGCCGTGGGACGAGGCGGCCGTGCGCGCGTTTCTGGAGGAAAAATGCGGCCTTTCGCGCAAGACAAGAATCCCCGGCCGCGTGTTTGACACGCACGACGGTGCGCTCTTTCTGTGGAAGGAGCAGATCGAGGCGGGAAAGCTTACGGCGCCGTTTTGCGTGACGCATGTGGACGCGCACGCCGACCTGGGCATCGGCAAGCCCGGCCCCGCCTATGTGCTCGAGACGGTGCTCGCCCTCCCCCCGGACGCGCGCGGCGACATCGACCGCTACCGGCGGGAAGAAAAGCTCGACGAGGCGAATTATCTTCTGTTCGCGCTGGCGCTTCGCTACGTCTGCGCGCTTGAAAACGTGCGCAACCCCCGCTCAAGGGCAGATATGCCCACGCGCATCTCCACGGACGGCACGCAGCGCCCGCCCGCGTTGCGCCTTGCCTCCTCGCTTTCACAACTGCTGCCGCAATACGACTTTCACGAGCCGGAAGTTCCCTACGCGGCCTTCGACGACTGGCGCAATTTCCGCGCAAGCGCGCCCTACGCGCTCGCGAGCATGGCGATCTCCCCGCGCTACGCGCCCCCGGAGGCGGACTTCATCGCCGGGGTGTTTCGCGAGTACATTGACGAGATATGAAGAAGGCCCCCAACCGCACGGTCGGGGGCTGGAGCGCCGATAAAGCCCCCAAACGCAAAAATCACTTCCGAAAGAAAAGAAGCGGAAGTGATTTTTGCTTCCTGCGTCAGCTTCGCTTGCAAACTGCGGTCACTTACGTCCATGTAAGAAACCTTGTTCGCAGGCTCGCTTCCTTGTCTTGGGGGCTTTCTCAACACTCCGGCAGTCTGTTGACTTTGTCAACATCCTGCGCCCCCGACCGTGCGTCGGGGGCTTCAGTATGCCCTTTACTCGATGTCCCAGTAGTGGTAGATCACAGGGTCGGCCTCGACGATGCTTCCGTCGTCGTAGCGCACGCGGTGTATGCCCGCGTACACGCGCTCGATCTCGTCGGCGCGGGGCATGGTCACATATTCGCTCAGCGCCGTCTCAAACGGCTCCACGAGCATCCGCGTGGTCTCAAAGTAGACGTAGTCCTCGCCGTAGATGGGCTCGTCCCAGGCGTTCGTGGCGTACATGTAGATCTCAAACGCCTCCACCGCGCGCGCGGCGGATGTGTTTTCCACCGTCACGCGCATGCGCAGCATGTTGTCGCGCGTATACTCCCACTCGCCCCAGCCGCCGTCGGGCAGCACCAGAAGCACCTGCGGCGCGGCGGTGGGCCGGGGGGTGGAATACGTCTGCGCGGCCGTCTCCTCCTCAAAGGCCTGCGTGGACATTGTGACGGGAACGGTCATGATCTCGTCGTAGGTCTCGCTGTTTTTGACCACGATATTGCAGGAGATGCGCTCCGCGCCTTCCAATGCATCCATATCGTCCCCGTCAAGCGGCTGGAAAAAGAAGAAGTCGCCCTCCCGCCGCTCGCCGTTCTCTACGTCGAAGATACCAATGCCGTCCACCTCCACGCCGTCGGCATAGGCGTCCTCAAAGCGAAAATCCAGCTCGCGGCCGCTCTGGTTTTCGACCACGACGTAGTAGCGCAGGCTGGACGTGGTCATTTCCACGCCGGTCACTTCCAGGGAAATGCACGCGGCTTCGTCATTGATGAGGAAAAACGGCTCCCCCTGCGCCATGGCCGGCAGCGCCGCCAGAAGCAGGGCCAATGCGCAGAGCATCGTACGCTTAAGACGCATGAAAAACACCTCCTGCACGGGTTTTCTTTTGGATAAAGTATATCATACCGAAGGGTTAAATACAAGCCGCCTCTCCCCATTTTATTCGCTCCCCGTTAAAGTTTTATGCAGAGAGGCCCGGGGCTGGAAAAGCGCGCAAAAACGTGCTATAATATTATAGTAGGAAAATTTTCGTTCACGCGCCATTTTGAGAGGAAAGGGACTCGGGTTTATGCACAACGAAAACCACTATGACGAGAGCCAGATACAGGTGCTGGAGGGTCTGGAGGCCGTGCGCCGCCGCCCGGGCATGTACATCGGCTCCACCGACGAGCGCGGGCTGCACCACCTGGT
>DXVG01000187.1 GCA_019409045.1 Clostridiales bacterium
GGACCTGACCACGGAGGACTTTTCATTCTACCAGCAGCGCGTGCCCGGCCTGATGTTCTTTTTGGGCGTCGGCCCCGGCGAGGCGCTGCACTCCCCCCGCTTTGCGCTGGACGAGCGCGCGCTCGTGCCGGGGCTGAGCGCGTTCAAGCGCCTGGCGGCGCTCAAGGACTGACCCGGAAAGGAGCATCTTCCATGACGCTTTACGGACGCAGCTTTCTCACGCTTCTTGACTACACGCCCGACGAGATCCGCTATCTGCTCGACCTTGCCAAGCGCCTCAAGCGCGAAAAGCACCTGCGCATCGGCCACCGCCACCTGATGGGCCGCAACATCGTGCTCCTGTTTGAAAAGACCTCCACGCGCACGCGCTGCGCGTTCGAGGTGGCCGGCCGCGACTTGGGCATGGGCGTGACATTCCTCGACCCCTCGGCCTCGCAGATGGGCAAAAAGGAGAGCATCGAGGACACCGCGCGCGTGCTCGGCCGCATGTACGACGGTATCGAATACCGCGGTTTCAGCCAAAATACCGTGGAGCTGTTGGCGAAGTGCTCGGGCGTGCCTGTGTGGAACGGCCTGACCGACCAGTTCCATCCCACGCAGATGCTCGCCGACCTGCTCACCATCGAGGAGCACCTCAATCGCCTGGAGGGCGTGCGCGTGACCTTCATGGGCGACGCGCGCAACAACGTGGCCAACTCCCTGATGATCGCCTGTGCGAAGATGGGCATGCACTTTACCGCCTGCGCGCCCGCCGCGCTGTTCCCCGCCGAGGACCTCGTCTCGACCGCGCGGGAGATCGCGGCCAACGCCGGCGGCAGCGTGCGCCTGACCTCGGACGTGCGCGAGGGCACGCGCGAGGCCGACGTAATCTACACCGACATCTGGCTCTCCATGGGCGAGCCGGAGAGCGCGTGGAAGGAGCGCATCGAGCTGCTGCTTCCCTATCAGGTGAACGCATCCGCGTTCGCCGGGGCCGCCGAGGGCGCGCTGTTTATGCACTGCCTGCCCTCCTATCACGACCTGAACACGCAGGTCGGCCGCGCCATACACGAAAAGTTCGCGCTCACGGAGATGGAAGTGACCGACGAGGTATTCCGCTCCGAGCGCTCGGTGGTGTTCGACGAGGCCGAAAACCGCCTGCACACCATCAAGGCCGTCATTCTTGCGACGCTTTCCAAGCAGTAGGAGGAGATCATGGAGTTCTATACTCAGCCGCTCGAGGAGGTCCTCGGGGAGTTTGGCGTAGACCCGCAGAAGGGGCTGAACCAGGCCCAGCTCGAGGCGGCGCGCGAAAAGTACGGCAAAAACGCCCTGCTGGGTCGGAAAAAGCCGTCCATGCTGATGCGGTTCCTTGCGCAGTTCAAGGACACGATGATCATCATACTCATCATCGCCGCCATCATTTCCTTCTTCGTCGCCGCGCACAGCGGCGAGGCGCGGGAGTTTCTGGAGCCCACGCTGATCCTGGCCATCGTGATCCTCAACGCCGTGATGGGCATGTTGCAGGAGAGCAAGGCGGAGAAGGCCATGGAGGCGCTCAAGAGCATGTCCGCCCCGCACGCGCGCGTCGTGCGCAACGGCCGCGAGGCCGTCGTCGACGCGAGCGAGCTGGTGCCGGGCGACGTCATACTCGTCGAGGCGGGCGACTTCGTGCCCGCGGACGCGCGGCTGATCGAGTCGGCCAGCCTCAAAAGCGAGGAATCCGCGCTGACGGGCGAGTCCGTACCGGTGGAAAAGAGCGCGCAGGCCGTCGTGGCCGAGGATGCGCCGCTGGGCGACCGCGCGAACATGATCTTCTCCGGCTGCTCGCTCACCTACGGCCGCGGCCGCGCGGTGGTGACCGCCACGGGCATGAACACGCAGATGGGCCGCATCGCGGGCCTTCTGGACGACGCGGACGACACGCAGACGCCCCTGCAGCTCAAGCTGGCGCACCTGGGAAAGCTCCTGGGCGTGGTGGCGATCATCGCCTGCGCGGTGATCTTCGTGATCGGGCTGCTCAGCCGCATGCCCGTGCTGGAGATCTTCATGACCAGCGTCTCCTTGGCCGTCTCGGCCATACCGGAGGGGCTTCCGGCCATCGTGACGGTGGTGCTCTCCATCGGCATACAGCGCATGGCGAAGAAAAACGCCATCATCCGCCGCCTGCCCGCGGTGGAGACGCTGGGCAGCGCCTCCATCATCTGCTCAGACAAGACCGGCACGCTCACCCAGAACCGCATGACGCTCACCCGCGCCTACGCCGTGGGCGAGAGCGCCATCCCCGAGGAGGTCGGCTCCAACTGCTCCGAGGCGGTCAAGCGGCTGTTGTCCTATGCGACGCTGTGCTGCGACGGCAGCGTGGAGATGCAGGACGGCAAGGAAAAGCACATCGGCGACCCCACAGAGACGGCCATCGTGGCCGCCGCGGCGCGCAACGGCATCACCAAGGCCGCGCTCAACCGCAAGCATCCGCGCCTGGCGGAGATCCCCTTTGACTCCGAGCGCAAGCTGATGACCACCGTGCACGAGATCGACGGCGGCATCTACGCCATCGTCAAAGGCGCGTTCGACGTGATCGAGGACCGCTGCGCCGCGGGCGGATGTCCCCCCGAGGCGGAGGAGATGGTCAACTCCATGAGCCAGCAGGCGCTGCGCGTGCTGGCCGTGGCCACGAAAAAGCTCGACCGCCTGCCGGAGGACCCGACCCCGGAGGAGCTCGAGAACGGGCTTACGCTCATCGGCCTGGTGGGCATGATCGACCCGCCGCGGCCCGAGGTGCGCGAGGCGGTGAAGATCTGCCGCAGGGCCGGCATCACGCCCGTGATGATCACCGGCGACCATGTGGTCACCGCCGCGGCCATCGCGAGGGAGCTGGGCATACTGGTCGAGGGCAACGAGGCCATCACCGGCTCGGAGCTGGCCGGCATGAGCGACGAGGAGCTCGCCTCGCGCGTTCGCAACATCTCCGTCTACGCGCGCGTCTCTCCCGAGGACAAGATACGCATCGTGCGCGCCTGGCAGAGTCAGGGCGAGATCGTGTCCATGACCGGCGACGGCGTGAACGACGCTCCCGCGCTCAAGGCCGCGGACATCGGCTGCGCCATGGGCATCACCGGGACCGACGTTGCCAAGGGCGCGGCGGACATGACCCTCACCGACGACAACTTCACCACCATCGTGGACGCCGTGCGCGAGGGCCGCGGCATCTACGACAACATCAAAAAGGTGGTCGGCTTCCTGCTGGGCACGAACATCGGCGAGATCATCTGCGTGTTCGTGGCGATGCTGTTGTGGCAGCGCACGCCGCTGCTTTCGATGCAGCTCCTTTTGATTAACCTCGCCACCGACTCCCTGCCCGCCATCGCGCTGGGCATGGAGGCCGTGGAGAAGGACGTGATGGACAGAAAGCCGCGGCCGCGCAGCGAGGGCCTGTTCGCCGACGGCTACGGATTGCAGATCGCGCTGCAGGGGCTGATGTTCGGCGTATTGACGCTGATCGCCTACCGGCTGGGCGAGACGCGCACGGGGCTGATCGAGGGCGGACAGACCATGGCCTTCCTCGTGCTGGCGCTCTCGCAGGTGGTGCAGGCGTTCAACATGCGCTCCACGCGCTCCCTGTTTCGCATCGGGCCGTTCAGCAACGCCAAGCTCAACCTCGCGGCGCTTGCGTCCACGGCGCTCGTGGCGCTGGTGGCCTTCGTGCCGCCGGTGCGCATGGCCTTCGGGCTGGTGCCACTCAGCGCCGATCTGTACGGCGTGGCGCTGATCCTGATCCTGTGCCCGCTGGTCGTGATGGAGATCGCCAAGGCGCTGGGCTTTATCCGGCACCGCCACTGAGATAAAAAGACGCCCCGGAAGCCTCGCGCTCCGGGGCAAGATCGTACAAACGGGAGGATATGCCGCATGACCGAACGCAACGACCTGCCGCTCGCGGACCGCTGGCGGCTGGAGGACATCTACCAGAGCGACGCGGAGTGGGAAAACGCGCTGCGCGCCGCGGAAAAACTCGCCGCGGAGCTGGCGGGCTTCGAGGGCAGGCTGCATGATACCACCTCGCTTCTGGAGGCGCTGAAGCACTACGCCTCCATGCGCGAGATCGCCTCGAGCGTGTTCGCCTACGCGCGCATGCGCCGCGACGAGGACAACCGCGTGGCGGCGGGACAGGCGCTCACCGCGCGCGCGCAGGCGCTGCTCACGCGGGTCGAGACCGCCGCGAGCTTCCTGACGCCGGAGCTTCTCTCGCTGCCCGAGGCCTACGTCCTGGAGGCGGCGCAGCAGCCGGAATTTGCGGAATTTGCCGTGACGCTGCGCGAGGTGGAGCGGCTCAGGCCGCACACGCTCTCCCCCGCCGAGCAGCGCATCATCGCCATGGCGGGCGAGATGGCCGCCGCGCCGGACACCATTTACACCATGCTCGCCGACGCGGACATGCGCTTCCCCGTCATCCCCGGCGAGGGCGGCGAGCCCACGCGCATCACACACGCCAACTACATCCCCCTGATGA
>DXVG01000188.1 GCA_019409045.1 Clostridiales bacterium
CAACTGCTACGCCTACATCGTCGGCGCGAACATGGGCGTGATGCGCTACTCAGACGACGGCGAGCCCGGCGGCACCGCGGGCATGCCCATCATCGAGGTGCTCAAATCGCGCGGGGTGACCAACTGCTGCGTGGTGGTCACGCGCTACTTCGGCGGCGTGCTTTTGGGCGCGGGTGGGCTTGTGCGCGCCTACTCGCGCGGCGCGGCGGAGGCGGTGAACGCCTGCGGCGTGGGCGTGATGCACCCCACGCTGCGCATACTCGTAGATGTGCCCTACCCCCTGCTCAGCCGCGTGGAGTTCTTCTTAAAGACCGCGCCGGTCATCGTCGAGGACAAGGCGTTTGCCGAGCAGGTGACGCTCACGCTGCTGGTGCGCGACGCCGACGCCGCCGCGCTGGAGGCGAGCCTTGTCGACCTTTCGGAGGGCACGCTCGAGCCGGTGCGGTTTGACGAATTCTATTATGCCTGGAAAGAGGAGAGCGCACAGGAGGGCTGAGGCGCGCAGGCCTCGGCCGCATGCGCGGCCGCGCGCAGACAGTCGGGGAACAGCCGCTCGCAGGCGGCGCAGGCCTTGTCCGCAAGGCAGATGATCCAGCCCTCGCAAAAGCGCGGCGGTATGGGCGTGAGGGGAAACATGTGGCGCAGTATGGCGTCCTCCTCCACGGGGGTGGGCGCATGGTCGCGCCGCGCGTTCTCAAGCGCCCTGCGCGCGTGGAACAGCCCGTGCAGCCTGTGCTCGCCGCCGTCGAAGGCGTGCCAGTCGTAGAGGAAGTAATCGTGCAGAAGCGCCGCGCGCACGAGGGCGCGCATATCCACGCGCAGCCGCAGCCGCAGCGCGATGGCGACGCTCACATAGGCCACGGCCACCGAGTGGGCAAAGACGCTGGTATTGCCGTGGTGGCGAAAGCCCCTGCTCGCCTGCATGGAGGCGTGCGAAAGTATGTCCCCGCCGTCGCGCGCGATCAGGGCAAGTATATCCGTTCGGGGCGAAGCCGACGGCATGCGCCTCCCACCTTTCCCGCGGCGCGCTTTTTTTGCGCCGCACGGCGTCATTATAGCGCCCGACGCGCACGCCTGCAACCGGCGGCGCGTTAAAATAACGCTTTCCCGCTTGCAATGCGCGCATATCGGGCGTATAATGATTCAAAATCCAAATCGAGATACGGAGGGTCCACCATGCAGGAGATTCGCTTTGAACAGGCGACTTCCTTTAAGCAGAAGCCGCAGGACGAGAGCAAAATGGGCTTTGGCAAGCTCTTTACCGATTACATGTTTGAGATGGATTATTCCACGGAAAAGGGCTGGCACGACCCCCGCGTGGTGCCGTATCACAACTTCTCCCTCGACCCGGCTACGTCGGTTCTGCACTACGGGCAGGAGATCTTCGAGGGCCTGAAGTGCTACCGCCGCAAGGACGGCGGATTGCAGCTGTTCCGCCCGCGCGACAACTTCGCGCGCATGAACCGCTCCGCCGAGCGCATGGCCATCCCCCAGTTTGACGAGGAGCTGGCGCTCAGGGGCCTTGTAAAGCTCTTGGAAGTGGAAAAGGACTGGGTGCCCCACACGCAGGGCGCGACGCTCTACATCCGCCCCACCATCATCGCCACCGACCCCATGCTGGGCGTGCACGCGGCGCACACCTATAAGTTCTACATCATCCTCTCGCCCTCGGGCGCGTACTATCCGGGCGGGCTTGCGCCGGTGGACATCTATGTGGAGGACCAGTACGTCCGCGCCGTGCGCGGCGGCATCGGCTTTGCCAAGACCGGCGGCAACTACGCGGCCTCCATCCGCGCGGGCGAGATCGCCGAGGAAAACGGCTACACGCAGGTGCTCTGGCTGGACGGCGTGGAGCAGAAGTACGTCGAGGAAGTCGGCGCGATGAACATGATGTTCGTGCTCGACGGCAAGATCGTCACCCCGATGCTCAACGGCTCCATACTCCCCGGCATCACCCGCGATTCCATCCTGAAGCTCGCGCGTCACCTCGGCTATGAGACCGAGGAGCGCCGCATCGCCATCGAGGAGGTCTTTGACGCCGCGCACGCCGGCCACCTCGACGAGGCCTTCGGCACCGGCACCGCCGCGGTGGTCTCCCCCGTGGGCGCGCTGTGCTGGAAGGGCGAAAAGCTCATCATCAACAACGGCGAGATCGGGCCCGTGGCGCAGAAGCTCTACGACGCGCTCACCGGCATACAGTACGGCGAGGCCGCCGACGAGCTCGGCTGGGTGATGAAGCTCGACTGACGGCGTTGATACACTCGGGGCGGGGCGCTTGCCTCGCCCCTTTTTGAAACGGAGGCCGCGCCGTGATCGCACATCGCATACCGCAGGGCGTGCCGGAAATGCCCGCGCGCCGCTACATCCGCCGCGCCTGGCCGCTCCTGCCCGAGCGCGAGGTGCGCTCGGCCTTTGCGCGCCGGGACGTGAGGAGAAACGGCGCGCGCATCGCCGCCGACGACGCGGTGCGCGCAGGCGACGAGCTGATCCTCTATATAAGCGCCGAGTTTCCCCTGGACGTGCTCTTTGACGACGGCCATCTTATCGCCGTGCGCAAGCCGCAGGGCCTGCCCGTGGACGTGGACGGGGACGGCGTGGGCGCGGACACGCTGCTTGCCCGCCTGCGCGCCTACAACGAAGACGCGCGCCTTCTGCACAGGCTCGACGCGCAGACCGGCGGCGTTTTGCTATCGGCGCTGGACGAGGACACATACGCGCGGGGGCTCGAGGCCTTCCGCGAGCATCAGCTTCGCAAGACCTACCGCGCCGTGGCGCTGGGGCGGTTCAAAAACGAGGCCGGACAGTGGCGCGACTACCTTCTCAAGGACGCGCGCCGCGCCACCGTGCGCGTGGTGGGGCGCCCCGGCGGGGGCGCGAAACCCATCCTCACCCGCTATCGCGTGCTCATGCCGCTGGGCGGGGAGCGCTTCCTCGTGGAGCTGGAGCCGGTCACGGGCCGCACGCACCAGCTGCGCGCCCACATGGCCTTTTACGGCCACCCGATTTTGGGAGACGATAAATACGGCTCCCGCGAGGCGCGCGCGCCGCGGCTGCACCTGTGGTGCCGCAGCGTCGAGTTTTCCGCGGGCGCGCTGGAAATGTACGCGGGGCATGCCTTTGTGGCCCCGGAGCCGGACTGGGGGAAGGAATTTGGACATTCGCCTGATCGCCTTTGACATGGACGACACGCTGCTGGGCGCGAACGGGGAATTTCCCGAGATCAACGTGCGCGCGCTGCGCGCCTGCGCCGAGCGCGGCATCTTCCTGGCGCTCAACAGCGGCCGCAGCTTTGAGATGCTGCGCGAGTTCGCCTGCGCGCTGGGGGCGGAGCCCTTCATCGTCTCGGTCAACGGCGCGCGCGTGGACGCGGGGCCGGACGGCCCCACGCTGCTGGAGAGCGTCTACGACGACGCCCACACGCGCGTCGTCTACGAGGCCATGCGCGATTCGGGGATGTACTACACCGTCTACACGCGCGGCCACACCTACATGGGCAACTCTGCGCAGAGGTTTCTCTACAGCCGCTTTGATCATCACTACGCCCACGTCAGCCGCAGCGGCCCCTTTGTCTACGAGATGGTGGACGACGAGGCCCGCCTGCGCGAAGAGGGCCTGACTCGCCCCTACAAGTTCGTGGCGCTGGGCACGGAGCACGACGCTCGCTTTCAGGGCATCCTCGAGCGCATCGGGCCGCTGGGCATGTCCGTCTCCAGCTCGCGTGCAGACAACCTCGAGGTGATGATGCCGGGCGTGGACAAGGGCTCGGCGCTGCGCTTTCTCGCCGAGCGGCTGGGCGTGACCCCCGCGCAGGTGATGGCCTTTGGCGACAACACCAACGACCTGCCCATGCTCGCCTACGCCGGGGCCTCCGTGGCCATGGCAAACGGCGAGGCGTGCGTGCGCGCCGCCGCGCGCTTTGTCGCCCCGCACCACGCGGAGGGCGGCGTGGGCAGATTCCTGTTTGAGAAGGTGCTTGTATGATGCACATCGTGCTGGTCGAGCCGGAGATCCCCCAGAACACGGGCAACATCGCCCGCACCTGCGCCGCGACCGGCGCGATGCTGCACCTGATCGAGCCGCTGGGCTTTGAGATCTCCGACCGCTACTTAAAGCGCGCCGGGCTGGACTACTGGTACCTGATGACCTACGAGGTGCACAAGAGCTGGCGGGATTTCACGGAAAAATACCCGGATGCAAATCTCCATTTTGCCACCACCAAGGCCCCGCGCGACTACTGCCAGGTCTCCTACGGCCCGGACGACTTCCTCGTCTTCGGCCGCGAGACGCGCGGGCTTCCCGAGACGCTTCTTGAGGCCAACTACGAGCGGTGCGTGCGCATCCCCATGCGCGCGGACGCCCGCAGTTTGAACCTTTCCAACTCCGTGGCCGTCTTATTATACGAGGCGCTGCGCCAGCAGGGCTTTCCGGGCTTGTCCGGCGAGGGCGCGCTCACCGGCCGCTGTCTCT
>DXVG01000189.1 GCA_019409045.1 Clostridiales bacterium
GTGGGCTCGGAGATGTGTATAAGAGACAGGGGTGGGACGAGCCGGTGAGCGATTCCAGCTCGCGCTCGTTGGGCTTGAGAAGGTCGGGAAGCGCCGCCACGCCCTGCAAAAGCGCCGGACCGTTGCTGTCGAGCACGGTTGTTACGCCCATCTCCTTCGCGCGCCGGAGGATGCCCGCCACGCGCCCCGCCGCGGCCTCGCCCGGCGCCGAGCCGCACACCGCCAGCACCCGCGCACCCGCGAGCGCCTCCCAGAGCGCCGCCTCCACGCGGTCGAGCTCCGCCTCCGAAAGCGGGCTTCCGGCGCGGTAGTCCACCCTCTGGGCAAAGTCGCCCTCGCGCGCCCAGGTGTCGATCACGCGCGTGGGCGCATCGACTTCCACGGGCAGCGCGCGCACGCCCTCGGCCTTTGCAAGCTCCAGAAACTGCGCGCCCGTTTCCCCGCCCACGGGGCAGACGGCCGCGGCCTCGCAGCCCAGCGCGGCGAGCACGCGGGCGACGTTTACGCCCTTGCCGCCGGTCTGCCACTCCTCGCGGGAGGGCGGCATGCCAAAGTCCCCGACCCACAGCGTGCGGTCGAGGCAGGGGTTGAGCGTCAGCGTTACTACGTCCATGCCTTCATTATAGCGCACGCGGCGGCGGCGCGGACGTGGTTACGAACATTTTACAGGCCGCGCGGCTTGTGCGCGCGCCTTCCCGGTGCTACAATAGCGTTGAAAGTTTCTATATACTAACTTTTGGGGGGATGCGGCGATGGAGGAGATCACGCTGGATGCCCTGCGCGACGGCGAACAGGGCGTGGTGGAGCGGCTGACGCTCTCCGGGCCGACCAAGCGGCGCCTGATCGAAATGGGCATCACGCCCGGGACGACGGTACGCGTGCTCAAGCGCGCCCCGCTGGGCGACCCCATCGAGATCTACCTGCGCCGCTACGCGCTCACGCTGCGCGCGCAGGACGCGCGAAACATATACGTCAGGAGGGAGCGCGCATGAGCGTCGTCATCGCCCTGGCGGGCAACCCCAACAGCGGCAAGACCACGCTGTTCAACGCCCTGACCGGCTCGAATCAGTATGTGGGCAACTGGCCGGGCGTGACCGTGGAGCGCAAGGAGGCGCGCTTTGCGCTGGGGGAGGCGGATGCAACGCTGGTGGACCTTCCGGGCGTGTACTCGCTCTCGCCCTACTCCATCGAGGAGAACATCACCCGCCACTTCATCGCCCAGCACGCGCCGGACGTGGTTCTGAACATCGTGGACGCGACCAACATAGAGCGCAACCTGTACCTTACGCTGCAGCTGATGGAGCTCGAGCGCCCGGTGGTGGTGGCGCTCAACCTGATCGACGAGCTGGAGCGGCGCGGCGTACACCCCGACTGCGCGGCGCTGTCCCGGCTGCTGGGCGCGCCGGTGGTGCCCATATCGGCCAAGAAGCGCACGGGATTCGACGCGCTTCTGGAGGCCGTGCGCCGCCAGGCGGAGAAGCCCGTCGTGGCCTATCCCGTGCGCCGCTACGACCAGAGCACCCGCGCGGCGGTGGACGAGATCGTGGCCGCGCTGGGCGGGCGCGACAGCCACAGCGCGTTCGACCTGGACGAGCACCGCGAGCACCGCGACGAGGGCGAGCGCGACGACGACCACTCGCCGCAGGCGCGGCACCGCCACATCGGCGGCTATCAGGACGAGGGCGACAGCGACTTTGCCCCGCCGACCACCTGGGTGGCGCTCAAGCTGCTGGAGGGCGACGAGGAGATGCGCGCCGCGGCGCTTCTGTCCGACGCGCAGCGCGCGCGCATACGCAGGAGCGTGGCGGACTACGAGGAGCGCGGAAGGCGCAGGCACCCGGGCATCGACGCGCTCACGCTGCTGGTGGACGCGCGCTACGCCGCCATCGAGGCCGCGCTGGAGGGCGCGAACTTCCCCCGCGCGCGCGAGCATGAGGTCACGATCTCAGACAGGATCGACCGCGTGCTCACACACCGCGTGTGGGCGTTTCCCATCTTCTTTGCGGTGCTGGCGCTGATGTTCGCGCTCACCTTCGGCCAGCCGGGCACGTTTTTGTCGGAGCTGGTGGAGGGCTGCGTGGGCGCGCTGTCCGCGGCCGCGGATTCGGCGCTCGCCTCCGCCCCGGCGTGGATACGCGGATTGCTGGTGGACGGCGTGATCGCGGGCGTGGGCGGCGTGCTGGTGTTTCTGCCGCAGATACTCATTATCTTCCTATTTATGTCCATCCTCGAGGACAGCGGCTACATGAGCCGCGCGGCCTTCATCACCGACCGGCTGCTGCGCCGCTTCGGGCTCTCGGGCCGCTCGTTCATCCCCATGCTGATGGGCTTTGGCTGCACCACCACGGCGGTCATCGCCGCGCGCGGCGTGGAGAACGAGCGCGACCGGCGCATGACCATACTGCTCACGCCGTTTATGAGCTGCGGCGCGAAGCTGCCGGTGTACGGCCTGCTCACCGCGGCGATCTTCCCCGGCGCGGCCGCGCCGCTGGTGGTATTGAGCCTGTACGCGCTGGGCGTCGCGATGATGGTCGTCTGCGGGCTGATCTTGCGCAAGACCGCCTTCCGCGAGGGCGAAACGCCCTTTGTGATGGAGCTTCCGGCCTACCGCGTGCCCGCGCTGAAGAACGTGGCGCGCCGCCTGTGGGACCGGGCGAAGGACTTTGTCACGCGCGCGGGCACCATCATATTCGCCATGAGCGTGGTGGTGTGGTTCCTGCAGTCGTTCTCGCCCTCGCTTCAGATGGTCTCCGACACATCGCAGTCCATGTTCGGTCGCCTCGGCGCGTTCATCGCCCCGGCGTTCGCGCCGCTGGGCTTTGGCCAGTGGCAAAAGAGCGTGGCGCTGCTCTCGGGGCTGGTGGCGAAGGAGGCGGTCGTCTCCACCATGCAGGTGCTCTACGCCGCCGGGTCCACCGCGGAGCTGGGCGCGATGATCGCCTCGCAGTTCACGCCGCTGTCGGCGTATGCGTACCTGGTGTTCATACTGCTCTACACGCCCTGCGTCTCGGCCGTGGCGGCCATCCGCCGCGAGACAGGCTCGTGGAAGTACACGCTCTTGTCGGTCGCGATGCAGCTGGGCGTTGCCTACCTCGCGGCGCTGGCGGTGTTCCAGATCGGGAGCCTTCTGGGGGGCTAGGGCGATGTGGCTTGCGTATTTTGCGGCCTTTGCGGTCATATTGGCCGCCGCGTGGATACTCGTCCGCCGCGCGCGCGCGTTTTTCTTGACAAAGGGGCGCAGCGCGTGCGATAATTGTCCATACGCGCGTGCGTGCCGCGAGCCGCACGCAGGGAAGAAGGGTCGTTGCCGATGAGACACATCTGCCCCGAGGGCTATTACAGCGAACTGGACCTGCGCACGACGCAGCAGGCCATCAAGATACTCAAGGACTGCTTCCAGCAGCAGCTCTGCGCCGCGCTGAACCTCACGCGCGTGTCCGCGCCGCTGTTTGTGCGCAGGGATACGGGCCTCAACGACGACTTGAGCGGCGCCGAGCGCAAGGTGAGCTTCGACATATGCGAGGCCCCCGGCGACGAGGTGCAGGTGGTGCAGTCGCTGGCGAAGTGGAAGCGCTTTGCGCTGGGCAGGTACGGCTACGCGCCCGGCACGGGGCTGTACACCGACATGAACGCCATCCGCCGCGACGAGGAGACCGACAACCTGCACTCCATCTACGTCGACCAGTGGGACTGGGAGAAGGTGGTCACCCGCCAGCAGCGCACCGAGGAATACCTCGAGCGCACCGCCGCGCGCATACACGACGCCGTGCTCGAGGCCGAGACCGTGCTGCACAGCCGCTTTCCCGCGCTGCACCCGCGCCTGCCCGCGAAGCTGACGTTTGTCGCAAGCGAGGAGCTGTGCGCCACCTACCCCGGCCTCTCGCCCGAGGAGCGCGAGCAGGCATTTGTCAAAAAGCACCGCGCGGTGTTTGTCAAGCACATCGGCTGGCCGCTGGCGGACGGGCGCCCCCACGGCGTGCGCGCCCCGGACTATGACGATTGGTCGCTCAACGGCGATCTGCTCTACTACCATCCCGAGCTGGACTGCTGCCTGGAGGTCTCCTCCATGGGCATCCGCGTGGATGCCTCCAGCATGTTCCGCCAGCTCAATGCCGCCGACGCGCGCGCCCGGCTGGACCTTCCCTTCCACCGCGCCGTGATGGAGGAAAGGCTGCCCCTCACCATCGGCGGCGGCATCGGCCAGAGCCGTCTGTGCATGCTGCTTCTGCGCAAGGCGCACATCGGCGAGGTGCAGGTCTCCGTGTGGCCCGAGGGCGTGGAGGAGGCGCTGGCCGCGGGCGGCATACGGCTGCTGTGAGCGCTTTGTTGCGGGGGCAAACAAGCTCCCGCAATTTATTTTTGATTTTATGTCGTATATACTTGACAAAAAGACAAATAAAGCATAGAATGGAGGCAGACAGGAGGGACGGATATGAACGGATACTATGCGGCGGGCAT
>DXVG01000019.1 GCA_019409045.1 Clostridiales bacterium
GCTTGCGGGCTTTCTCAACGCCCTGTCAGTCTGTTGACTTTGTCAACATACTGAGCCGCCGCGGGAAGTGTCTCCCGCGGCGGCTGTTCTCTTTGGGCTTATACGAATCCTTATGAAAATGGCTTCATTCGCGCACCATCTTTTCCGCTCTGGCTTCGTCTCGTTTCGTTCAACGTACCTCCAGTACGCCTCACTTCACTCGACTTTTCCAGAGCGAAAAATATGATACGCTCTGTTAAGCATTTTCATTGCGAATTCGTATTACAGCAAAAGCTCCGCGATCTGCACGGCGTTGGTGGCCGCGCCCTTGCGGATCTGGTCGCCCGCGCACCACAGCGCCAGCGCGCGCTCGTCCACAAGGTCGTCTCGGATGCGGCCGACGTAGACGAGGTCCTGGTCGCTGGTGTCCAGCGGCATGGGGTACTGTTTGCCCGCAAGGTCGTCCACCAGCTTGCAGCCCTTTGCCTTTGCGATGGCCTCGCGCGCCGCCTCCACGGAAATTTTCTCCTTCGTGCGCACGCTCAGGCTGATCGAGTGCGAGCGCAGCACCGGCACGCGCACGCAGGTGCAGGTCACCTTCATCTCCGGCAGGTGCATGATCTTGCGGCCCTCGTTCTGCATCTTCATCTCCTCGGTGGTATACCCGTTTTCGCAGGGCGAGCCGATCTGCGGGATGAGGTTGAAGAGTATCTGATAGGGGAAGGCCTCGTTGGACAGCTGCCCGCCCTCGGCATAGGCGCGCGCCTGCGCCTCCAGCTCGGCAAGCCCCGCCGCGCCCGCGCCGGACACCGCCTGATAGGTGGACGCGGTGACGGCCTCGATGGGCGAGATATCCTTGAGCGCGTGAATCGCCACCATGGAGATGATCGTCGAGCAGTTGGGGTTGGCGATGATGCCGCTGTGCTTCTTTGCGTCCTCCGGGTTGATCTCCGGCACCACCAGCGGCACGTCGTCGCACAGCCGGAAGGCGCTGGAGTTGTCCACGAACACAGCGCCCGCGGCCTTGATGTGCGGCGCCATGCGCTTTGCGAGGTCGTTCGAGGCCGCGCCGAGCACGATGTCCATCCCCCGGAAGGAATCCTCCGTAGCCTCCTCCACGGTGTGACCGTCCAGCACCTTGCCCGCGCTGCGCGCGCTGGCGAGCAGCTTCAGCTCCCCGATGGGGAAGGCCCGCTCCATGAGCACCTTGTACATCTCGCGGCCGACCGCTCCGGTCGCGCCGAGAATCGCCACATTGTATCGCTTCATAAAAGCATCACACCCCGCTATTCAGTATATGCCCTCCAGCCCGCCGCGTTCAGTCCAGGGCGGCGAAGAAGGTGGAATCGTCTATCCCGCGCAGGCGCGCGGCCAGCGCGTGCATGTCCGGCGCGCTCATCGGCGCGGTCAGCAGCGCCGCGCCGGCGTCCGTCGCGCCCAGCGCCTCGGCCTCGATCTCCACCGGCGCGGCCGTGCGCAGGTAGTAGCGCCGCTTCGCGCGGCGGTTGTCCATCCGCAGAGGAGGCAGGCCCGCCTGCAGGTGCGACCTTCCCGGATGCGCCGTCACGTCGCGCAAATCCTCCACCACGGCGTAGGCGGTGGGGAACTTGCCCGCGCCCTGGCCGAAGAAGTGCTGCACGCCCACATACGCGCCCTCGAAGGAGATCATGTTGTCGTTTCTGCGCACCGCGGCCTCCGGCGCGTCCGCGGGGACGAGCGTGGGCTCCACGCTCGCGCACACCGCGCCGTCCTCCAGCCTCTGCGCGCGCGCGATGAAGCGGCACACGCGGCCCATCCGCGCAAACTGGCCCACGTCCGCGCCCGTCAGGCGGCGAATGCCCTCGGTGGGCACATCGTGCGTGTCCGCCACGCCGCCGAAGGCCACGTTCATGGCGATGGTGATCTTCGAGCGCGCGTCGATGCCGTCGATGTCGCTGGAGGGGTCGGCCTCGGCGTAGCCCAGCCGCTGCGCCTCGCGCAGCACCTCCTCAAACCCCGCGCCCGAGGTCTGCATGGTGTCGAGGATCAGGTTGGTAGTGCCGTTGACGATGCCGCCGACGCGCAGTATGTCGTCCACGCGGCGGGCGCGCAGGAGGTTGTGGATATAGGGGATGCCGCCGCCGACGCTCGCCGACACGCGCACCGCCGCGCCGCCGTCCCGCGCGGCCTGCGCGACCTCGGCGTAGTGATGGGAAAGCATCAGCTTGTTGGCCGATACCACGTTCTTGCCCGCGCGCAGCGCGCGCACGACGAACTCGCGCGCGGGCTCCAGCCCGCCCATCAGCTCCACCACCGTGTCGATGGTGGGGTCGTCCAATATGTCCTCAAAGCGGTGCGTGAGCCTGTCGCCCAGCCCCGCGATCTTGCGAAGGTCCAAGACGCGCGCGATCTCCATGTCCCCGCGCGCCTCGACGATCTCGTACACGCCCGAGCCGATCGTTCCCATGCCCAGCAGTCCGATCCTCATCGCGCCTGCCTCCTTCAGATTACGATACTTTTACCTGTCTACCGGCAAAAAACACTTGTATTTTTATCGGAAACACTATATCATAGTTTCGTTGGATTGTAAAGGGGAAGAAAGCGGGTGTTTGTGTGAAGTTCTATCAAAGTACGCGCGGCGGCGCGCGCGCTACGGCGCCGGAGGCCATCCTGCAGGGCATCGCCCCGGACGGCGGGCTCTACACGCCGGAGGAGTTCCCGCGCGTGGATATGCAGAGCATGCGCGATGCGGACGCCTGCGAGATCAGCGCGCGCGTGCTCAGCTCGCTTCTGGACGGCTTTTCACTGGAGGAGACGCGCGCCATCGTGCGGGAGGGATACGCGCACAAGTTTGACGCGCCCGACCTGACGCCGCTGGTCAGCGTGGGCGACGCGCATGTGCTCGAGCTGTTTCGCGGGCCGACCAGCGCGTTTAAGGACGTGGCGCTCTCGCTGCTTCCGAGGCTCATGGCCGCCTCCCGGAAAAAGACGGGCGAGCGAAACGAGATCGCCGTGCTCACCGCCACCAGCGGCGATACCGGCAAGGCGGCGCTCGAGGGCTTCTGCGACGCGCCGGGCACGCGCATCGTGGTGTTCTACCCGGAGGATGGCGTCAGCGACGTGCAGAAGGCGCAGATGCGCACGCAGCGCGGCGCGAACGTGCGCGTGTGCGGCGTGCGCGGCAACTTTGACGACGCGCAGACCGGCGTAAAGGGCATATTCGCGGACGACCGCGAAAGCGGCTGGGCGGCGCGCGCCCGCGCGCGCCTCTCCAGCGCCAATTCCATCAACCTGGGCCGGCTCGCGCCGCAGGTCGCCTACTACTTCAAGGCGTATTTGCAACTTCTGCGCGCGGGGGAGATCGCCCCGGGCGAGCCGGTGGACTTCGTCGTGCCCACGGGCAACTTCGGCAACATACTCGCGGGCGATTTCGCGCGCAGGATGGGCCTGCCGGTGGGAAGGCTCGTGTGCGCCTCCAACGAAAACGACGTGCTGACCGACTTCATCCGCACCGGCGTGTACGACCGGCGGCGCGCGTTTCACAAGACCGCCTCGCCGTCGATGGACATACTCGTCTCCAGCAACCTCGAGCGATACCTGTACCTGGAGAGCGGCCGCGACGCGGCGCTGGTCGCCCGCCTGATGCGCGAGCTGTCCGAAAGCGGCGTCTACGAGGCGCCCGAGGGCGTGCGCGCGGCGCTGCGGGAGCATTTCCTCGCCGGACGCGCGGACGACGCGCAGGCGTTTTCCGCCATTCGCGAGGTGTGGGAGCGATTCGGCTACCTGCTCGATACGCACACGGCGGTCGCGTGGTCGGTCTACGAGCGCGCGCGCCGCGCAGGGGAGTGCTCGAATAAGGCGGTCATACTCGCCACCGCCTCGCCCTACAAGTTCGCCGCCAGCGTGCTCGAGGCGCTGGGCGCGCCCGCGGAGCGCGGCTTTGCCGCGCTGGACGCTCTGAACGCGCGCACCGGCGTGCCGGTCCCCAAAAACCTCGCCGCCATCCGCGACCTGCCCGTTCTGCACGCGGACGTGGTGGATAAGGCGGACATGCTGGCCTATGTGAAGGAGGCGCTCCGATGAAGTTTCGCGTACCCGCCACCACCGGCAACACGGGCGCTGCCTTTGACACCACGGGCCTGGCCTTCACGCTCTACGCGCGCTTCGAGGCGGAGCTGCTGCCCGGGGGAAGGCTGGAGATCACCGGCTGCGACGCCCGCTATCAGAACGAGGACAACCTGGCCGTGCGGGCGTTTCGCGCCGCCGAGGCGCGCATGGGCGAAAGGCCCTCCGGCCTGCGGCTGCACATCGACACGGACGTGCCCATATCGCGCGGGCTCGGCTCCAGCGCCACGCTGCTGGTGGCGGGCGCGTTCGCGGCCGGCGAGCTGCGCGGCGGCGCGCTCTCCCGCGAGGACATGCTCGACATTGCCACCGCCATGGAGGGGCACCCCGACAACGTCGCCCCCGCGCTCTACGGCGGCCTGTGCGCAAGCGCCGTGCGCGCGGACGGACATGTGCTGTGCGCGCGCTATCCGGTCAGCCCGGATGTGCGCTTCTGCGCGCTGATCCCGGACTTTCCGCTCTCCACCGCCGAGGCGCGGCGCGTCCTGCCCGCGGCCGTGCCGCTTGCAGACGTCGTGTTCAACCTCTCCCGCGCTTCCGTCCTGATGCGGGGCATGGAGGCGGGGGACTACGACATGCTCTCCCTCGCGCTGGACGACCGCTTGCACATGCCCTACCGCAAGGCGCTGATCCACGATTTTGACGCCGTGCGCGAGGCGGCGCTCTGCGAGGGCGCGCGCGCCGTGATCATCTCCGGCGCGGGGCCGACGCTGCTTGCGCTGCATCCGTCGCCGGAGGCGTTCGCCGCCAGCGTGCTGCCGCGGCTGGCCGGCCTCTCCCACACTTGGCGCGCCGTGCCCCTCGACGTGGACGCGGAGGGAACGCGCAGCCTGTGACCCCTCCCGAACATTCCGCAAACGAATAGGAACGCTCCTGCCTTCAACGCCCCACCCCGGGGCGTTCAGAGCGTTGATAAAGCCCCCAAACGCAAAAATCACTTCCGAAAGAGAACAAGCGGAAGTGATTTTTGCTTCCTGCGTCAGCTTCGCCTGCAAACTGCGGTCACTTACGTCCATGTAAGAAACCTTGTTTGCAAGCTCGCTTCCTTGTCTTGCGGGCTTTCTCAACGCCCTGTTTTGTTCAAAAGTCTCGCAAAGCTGTCATATTTCGCCGGGAGTTTGAATAGATTTGATAATGTAGACATTTATTTCAAACTTGTTACAGAAGCCTTGAAATTTGTTACAAATCGCGCTATAATTTCGGGGAAGGGAGGGTGACGCGCATGCGAAAGGCGGCAATGTGCCTGGCGATACTGCTGTTGGCAGTCGTGCTGCCGTCCCTCACGTTTACCGAGGATCAGGATACGGTGCTGCTGGCGCGCGCGGTGTACGCGCTGGCCCGCGAGGAGAGCTATGAGGCAAAGCTCGCCCTGGCCAGCCTCGTGCTCAACCGCGTGGAGGACCCGTGGCATCCCAACACGCTGGGCGCGGTGCTGGAGGAAAAGCACCAGTTCCCGGCGGGCAACTATTACGACGAGGACAGCCTGCGCGCCGCGCACGAGGTCCTCGCGGGCAAGCGTACGCTGCCCGGCGAAGTCACCTATTTCCAGTCCACCGACGCCTCCGCGCGCTGGGACGACGCCTACCTGTACAAGACCATCGGCGGCCTCGCGTTCTACACGCGCAACGGAAACCGCTAAACAAAACGACCGCCCCTCGCGGTCGTTTTTCAGAGCGTTGATAAAGCCCCCAAACGCAAAAATCACTTCCGAAAGAGAACAAGCGGAAGTGATTTTTGCTTCCTGCGTCAGCATCGCCTGCAAACTGCGGTCACTTATGTCCATGTAAGAAACCTTGTTTGCAAGCTCGCTTCCTTGCCTTGCGGGCTTTCTCAACACTCTGGCAGTCTGTTGACTTTGTCAACATCCTGCAAAACGACCGCCCCTCGCGGTCGTTTTTTTATGTGGCCCCGCCCGTCCTCCCCGCGCGAAGCTGGAGGTACCGCGCGCCCATCGTCACCAGTCCGGACACCAGCAGCGGCACATAGTAGGCGATGCCGCGCGAGAGCATCACGGCGGGGTAGAGGTACGCCGCCCCGAAGATGGCGTCGTAGAGCACCAGAAACACGCTCTCGCTGATGCCCACTGCGCCGGGCAGGGGGATCATCTCCACCGATACGGACAGCAGCAACTGAAGCCCCATGATCTGCCAGACGCTCACGCCCTTAAGCCCCAGCGCCTCATAGACGCACCAGGGGATCAGCAGATACAGCGCGCGCTGGATCAGCACGATCACAAAGCTCTTGACCACCGGCGCGGGATGCGTGCGCATAAAGTGCGCACAGGCGTGGAAGCTGCCCAGCCAGTGGTTGAGCCTGTCCACCGCCGCCTCCGGCCGCCGGACAAGATGCATGCGCACAAGCAGCCGCAGGAACCACGAGCACAGCCGCTGCACGCTGCGCTGCGCGTACAGCGCCAGCACGATCAGCACGATGATGGCGATGTTCAGCGTCAGCCCCAGCAAAAACAGAAACCACATCGCCACGACCTGTGCGTGCAAAAAGGCGAAGTTCAGAAAGTACAAAAGGAAAAACAGCACCAACATCGCCAGCTTGTAGAGCACCGCCACCACCAGCAACACCACTGTGGATTCGGTTACCTTGTAACCATCCGAGCGCATGAAGGCGACCTCCACGGGCTGTCCGCCGCTGGAGGAGGGCGTGATGGCGCTGAAAAAGAACTCGATCAGGTGGTACTTGAGCATGCGAAGCGGCCCCATGCGCCGCCCCATCGCGCGAAACAGCACTGCGCAGGAGCTTCCTCCGCAGAACAGATACAGCCCCATGCACAAAAACCCCAGGGCGATCAGCCAGGGGTCGGCGCCCTTCAACGTAGAGAGCATGACCTCCACGTCGCAGTCGCGCAGAAGCCACCAGAACGTGACGCCGATGAGCACGGCGAGAAAGGCGAGCTGAAGGACGAGGCTCCGTTTCGATTTCGCGTTCGCTTTGTTCATAGCATCCTTCATTATAGCACATCCGGGGCATGCTTACAACGGAAAAGCGGCCTCCGCGCGCATTTTAATCTTGCCGGATATTTCCACGCATGCGTGCGCTTTTTGCGCGCACACTATGCCCATCCGATCCGCGCGAACCAGCGCCGCCGACCGCCCCTGCGGGCAGTGCCGCGGCAAACGGCCCGCGCGACGCCCGCGAGGGAAGGTCGGTGAAAGGGAGCGGCCGTGCGGCCGCTCCCCAGAGCGTTGCCAAAGTCCCCAAACGCAAAAATCACTTCCGAAAGAGAACGAGCGGAAGTGATTTTTGCTTCCTGCGTCAGCTTCGCCTGCAAACTGCGGTCACTTACGACTGTGTAAGCTCCCTTGTTTGCAGGCTTGCTTCCTTGGCTTGCGGGCTTTCTCAACACCCTGGCAGTCTGTTGACTTTGTCAACATCCTGCGGGAGCGGCCGTGCGGCCGCTCCCGCTTTTTGCACAAACTCTCCCGGAAGCCGACATACGGATTTAACCTGCGTGTGCTAAAATCAAAAATTAGATTCATAAGATGCAAGGGAGGGATACGCATGCGCGAGCTGCTTCAGCCGGATCGCCTGTTTGACATGAGCAAGAGCATCGCCGCCTCGCTGTTTGACGGCGTGGCCTACCCCTGGGAGATACTGCCACAGATCGGCGTGTTTGTGACCAGCCTGGGCGAGACGCTCAGCGAGGAGGAATACGAGCGCCGGGGCAAGGACGTGTGGATCGCCCGGGACGCCGAGATCGCGTCCACCGCGTCCATCACGGGCCCTGTCATCATCGACCACGGCGCGCAGCTTCGGCACTGCGCGTTCATCCGCGGAAAGGCCATCATCGGCAAAAACTGCGTGGTCGGAAACTCCGTAGAGGTCAAAAACGCCATACTCTTTGACAACGCGCAGGTGCCGCACTTTAACTACGTCGGCGACAGCGTGCTCGGCTACCGCGCGCACATGGGCGCGGGCGCGGTCACTTCCAATGTAAAGAGCGACAAATCCATGGTCACCGTGCGCATGGACGACCGCGTCATCGCCACCAACCTGCGCAAGTTCGGCGCGATGCTGGGCGACTATGTGGAGATCGGCTGCAACAGCGTGCTCTGCCCGGGCGCGGTCATCGGCCGCGGCTCCACGGTCTATCCCACCAGCTGCGTGCGCGGCTTTGTGCCGGAGCACAGCGTGTACAAGGCGTCCGACCGCATCGTTCCCAAGTGGGATGAGTCCAAGAGAGACGGAAAATAGGAGGGAAGTCGCATGGGAAGACTCTTTGGCACCGACGGCGTGCGCGGCATCGCCAATGAAAAGCTGAACATAGACCTCGCCATGCGCCTGGGCAGCGCCGCCGCAGAGGTGCTCTCCGGAAACCGGCGCCGCCGCCCCGTGTTCGTCGTGGGCATGGACAGCCGCATTTCCTCGGACATGCTCGCCATGGCCGTGGCCGCGGGCCTGTGCTCCGTGGGCGCGGACGTGATCATGCTCGGCCTGGTTCCCACGCCCGCCGTGGCCTTCCTCATCGGCAAGTACAAGGCCGACGCGGGCATCATGATCTCCGCCTCGCACAACCCGGCGGAGTTCAACGGCATCAAGATGTTCGGCGGCGAGGGGCTCAAGCTGCCCGACGAGCTGGAGGAGCGCATCGAAAACTACGCGCTGGGGGAGATCCCCGCGCCCGCGAACGCCGCGCCGGAGGCCATCGGCAAGGTCACATACATGGGCGACCAAGTGGTCAAGGACTATGTGGACCACCTGCTCAGCACCGTCTCTTACTCCCTCGCGGGCATGAAGATCGCGGTGGACTGTGCCAACGGCTCCGCCAGCCGCACCGCCAGGCGCCTGTTCGACGCGCTGGGCGCCGAGTGCCACATGCTCAGCGACGAGCCCGACGGCTTCAACATCAACCGCGATTGCGGCTCCACCCACATGGACGCGCTAACGGCCTATGTGGTCGAGCACGGCCTGGACGCGGGCGTGGCCTTCGACGGCGACGCGGACCGCTGCCTGATGGTGGACGAAACCGGCGCGCAGATCGACGGCGATATGATCATGGCCATGTGCGCGCTGGACATGAAATCCCGCGGCAAGCTCAACAAGGACGCGGTAGTGGGCACCATCATGACCAATCTGGGCTTCATCAAGTTCTGCGAGCGCGAGGGCCTTCGCTTTGTGGCCACCAAGGTGGGCGACCGCTTCGTGATGGAGGAGATGCTGCTGGAGGAGTACAGCTTCGGCGGCGAGCAGTCCGGCCACCTCATCTTCCGCGACTTCGCCTCCACGGGCGATGGTCAGCTCACCGCGATCCAGGTGCTCAGCCTCATGCGCCGCGAGGGCAAGCCCCTCTCCGCGCTGGCGTCGGTGATGACGCGCTACCCGCAGGTGATGATCAACGTCCGCGTCTCGGCGGACGGCAAGCTCCAGTTCTACACCGACCCGGACGTCAAAAAGGCCGTGGACGACGCCAAGGCGGAGCTCGGCACGGACGGCCGCATCGTGGCGCGCATCTCCGGCACCGAGCCGCTCATCCGCGTCATGGTCGAGGGCATGGACGACGCGCACATACGCGCCGTGGCCGAGCGCGTGGCGGGCGTGGTGCGCGAGCGCCTCGGCGAGTGAGCGCCCGGCTCTACAAAAAAGCGCGGAGGGGCGGCCTGCCCCTCCGTTTTTGCGTGACAAACGCGGGAAAACATGGTATGATGGACGTGGACGCGCGCTGCGAGGAGGACATGGCCAAAATCGACGCCATGCCTGCCTCGGAGGCTCCGGGCCGACCCGGACGCCTTCCGTCCCTGAACACAAGCGAAGGAGGATGCGCTCATGGCAAAGAAAGTGCTGCTGGCAGGCGAGTCCTGGTCGAGCTACACGACGCACGTCAAGGGGTTTGACGCGTTCTACACCTCCGTATACGAGGAGGGCGGCAAGTGGCTGATCGAGGCGCTGGAGGCCGCCGGTTACGCGGTGGACTACCTGCCCAACCACGCGATTCCCACAAAGTTCCCCTCCACCATGGAGGAGCTGTCCGCCTACGCCTGCGTCATACTCTCCGACACAGGCTCCAACACGCTGCTTCTGCACCCGGACACGTTCGCGCGCTCCGTGCGCACGCCCAACCGCTGCGCGCTGATTCGGGACTATGTGCTCGCGGGCGGCGCGCTTTTGATGGTGGGCGGCTACATGGCCTTCTCCGGCGTGGACGCCAAGGCCAAGTACGGCCACACCGCCATTGCGGAGGTGCTGCCGGTGCGCTGCATGGAGGTCGACGACCTGATGGAGCACCCCGAGGGCGTGTATCCCAAGATGGAGCATGCGCACCCCGCGCTTCAAAACGTGCCCCGGAACTGGCCGCACTTCCTGGGCTACAACAAGACATTCGCCATCCCCGAGGGCGATGTCGTCATGACCATCGAGGGCGACCCGTTCCTCGCTTTCGGCGAGTTCGGCAAGGGCCGCTCGGCCGCCTTCACCTCCGACTGCGCGCCGCACTGGGGCCCGCCGGAGTTCGTCGGCTGGGAGGGCTATCAGCCCCTGTGGAAGGGCATCGTGGACTACATCACGCGCGCCTGACATCTGCGCGCGCCGCATTCGCACAAAGGGCTCCCGCGCCGCGGGAGGAAGGAGGACGCCCATGGACAGGCCGCGCGCCGAACGCGTATTGGAGGCGCTGAACACGCTCTATCCCGAGGCACGGCCGGAGCTGCGCTTTTCCAACCCCTACGAGACGCTCGTGGCCACCATACTCTCCGCCCAGTGCACCGACAGGCGCGTCAATCAGGTGACCGAGCGGCTGTTTGCGAAGTACCCCACCGTGCAGAGCATGGCCGCGCTCACCGCCGAGGAGCTGGAGCCGCAGATCCGCGAATGCGGCCTGTACCGCAACAAGGCAAAGAACATCGTCGCCGCGTGCCGCGCAATCGTCGAACAACACGGCGGCAAGGTGCCCTCCACGCGCGCTGAGCTGATGGCGCTGCCCGGCGTCGGGCAAAAGACGGCGGGCGTGGTGCTGCTCGCGGCCTTTGGGGACGACCAGATCCCCGTAGACACCCATGTGTTCCGCGTCTCCCGGCGCATCGGCCTCGCCGACGCGTCCACCCCCGAGGACGTGGAAGCGCAGCTTCAGCAGATCATCCCCCGCGCGCAGTGGTCGCACGCGCATCACCTGCTGATCTGGCACGGCCGCCGCGTCTGCCACGCGCGCGGCCCGGAGTGCGACCGCTGCCCGCTCAGGGCGGAATTGTGTGAAAACGGAGCGTAGAAAATGGCCCTGTTCGTAGACATTGTAAACATAACGGTCAAGCCCGGCGACGGCGGCAACGGCTGCGTGTCGTTCCACCGGGAGAAGTTCGTGCAGGCCGGCGGGCCGGACGGCGGCGACGGCGGCAGGGGCGGCGACGTCAAGTTCGTCGCCACCGAGCGCATGCACACGCTGATGGACTTTCGCTTCAAGCGCAAGTTCTTCGCCGAAAACGGCATGGACGGCACCGCCAACCGCCGCACGGGCAAGTCCGGCGCGGATGTGGTCGTCGAAGTGCCCGTGGGCACGGTGGTCAAGGAGCGCGCGAGTGGCCGCGTGCTTCTGGACATGCGCGAGCCGAACGTCGAGCGCACGCTCGCCCGCGGCGGCAACGGCGGCTTTGGCAACCAGCACTTCGCCACGCCCACGCGCCAGGCGCCGCAGTTTGCCAAGCCCGGCGAAAAGCGCGCGGCGGTGGAGCTGACGCTGGAGCTCAAGTCCATCGCAGACGTGGGGCTGGTCGGCTTTCCCAACGTGGGCAAGTCCACCATGCTCTCCGCCGTCACCGCGGCGCGGCCGAAGATCGCCAACTACCACTTCACCACGCTTCAGCCAAACCTCGGCATCGTGCGCCTGGGCGAGCGCAGCTTCGTCATGGCGGACATCCCCGGGCTGGTCGAGGGCGCGAGCGAGGGCGTGGGCCTCGGGCACGATTTCCTGCGCCACATCGAGCGCACGCGCGTGCTGATCCACGTTCTGGACATCTCCGGCAGCGAGGGCCGCGACCCGGTGGAGGACTACCGGGCCATCCTCCGGGAGCTGGAGGCCTACGGCGACCTTCGGGAGCGCCCCATGCTCGTCGCCGCCAACAAGACCGACCTTCCCGGCGCGCAGGAGAACCTCGAGCGGTTCTCTCGCGAGGTCCCCGGGGCGCGCGTGTTCCCGGTCTCGGCGGCCACGCACAGGGGCTTTGAGCCGCTTCTGCACGCCGCGGCGGACCTTCTGGACGCGCTGCCCGCGCCCGAGCCGTTCTACGAGGAGGAGCTCGAGTTGCCCGGCGAGGGCGAGGGCTTCGAGGTCGAAAAGCGCGGCGACGTCTACGCCGTGTCCGGCGCCTCGATGGACAGGCTCATCCGCTCGGTGAACTTCTCCAGCGAGGATTCGCTCAACTACTTCCACCGCACGCTGCGCCGGTGGGGCGTGATCGACGCCCTGCGCGAGGCCGGCGCGCGGGAGGGGGACACGGTCGCCATCGGCGATATGGAATTTGACTTTGTGGACTGACCACGGGAGGTATACAGCATGACCACCAGACAGAGGGCCGCGCTGCGCGCCATGGCCAACGCCATCGACCCCGTCGTGCACATCGGCAAGGATGGCATCACCGACAATCTGGTCAAGCAGACCTGGGACGCGCTGGAGGCGCGCGAGCTGATCAAGGTCACCGTGCAGAAAAACGCGCCGCTGGACGCGCGCGAGGCCTGCGCCGAGCTGTGCGAGCGCGTGCACGCGGAGCCGGTGCAGACCATCGGCAGCCGCTTCGTCATCTACCGGCAGGCGCGGGAGAACTCCAGAATACGCCTGGAGGACCTCTAAAGCGCGTCAGTCGAACAGCCGCCTGGGAACGGGCGGCTTTTTCAGGCCCATCGCGCCCAGAAAGAGCGTCGCAAGCCCCGAGGCCAGATAGAGCGGGTTGCCGAGCAGCAGGTACATCCCCAACAGCAGCAGCCCGAACAGCAGCCTGCGCGGCGCGTGCTCGCGGCCGATTTGTAAGCGAAGCCGGCGTCGCGCCGGGGGCGGGGGCTCGCCCTGCGGCGGGAACCTCTCCAGCAGCGACGCGATCTGCTCCGCGTCCGTCACGCGCACGGTGGGGCGCGACAGTGTGCGCGCC
>DXVG01000190.1 GCA_019409045.1 Clostridiales bacterium
GGTCAGCTCCTCGCCGAAGTAGTGCAGGCCGAAGCCGTTGTGTATGCACTGTTGCAGTATGCCGCCCAGCGCGCGGTCGCGCTCCAGGATGACGATGCTCGCCTCGGGCGAGCGCTTGCGCGCCTCGAGCGCGGCGGCGAGGCCCGCCGGGCCGCCGCCGATGACGACGACGTCAAATCTCCGCTCCATCTTCACACCTCCTGGCGCGTCCTGCCCGCGACCATGTACGAGCCGCCGCCGGACTTCGTGATCTGCTCCACGGGCATCTCCGCCTCGCGCGCGATGATCTCCATCACGCGCGGCGTGCAGAACCCGCCCTGACAGCGGCCCATGCCCGCGCGCGTGCGGCGCTTCACGCCGTCCACGGTGCGCGCGCCGCGGCGGACCGCCTCCACGATCTCCGCCTCGGTGACGTTTTCGCACCGGCAGATCACGCGGCCGTAGAGAGGATTCGCCGCAATGGCCGCGCGGCGCTCGTCGGCGGACATCGTGCGAAATACGGGTATGTGCTTGCGATAGGGGTTGAACTGCGCCTTTTCGTTCATCACAAGGCCCGTGATGCGCAATTCCTCCTCCACCTGCTCGGCGATGGCGGGCGCGCTGGTGAGCCCCGGCGAGCAGATGCCCGCCGCGTGGATCATGCGCGCGTCCTTCTCGGAGGAGGTGATGATGAAATCGCCCGTGGACGGCTGCGCGCGCAGCCCCGCGAAGGAGCGTATGGTGTTGCGCAGGTTGAGCGTGGGCGTGGCCTCCAGCGCGAGCGTTGCAAGCACCTCGACCAGATTGGCGTCCACGGAGGTATCGTCCTTGTCGTTTATGTTCACGGCGGTCGGCCCGGCGAACACGTTCCCGTCCACCGTGGGCGCGACCAGCACGCCCTTGCCCAGCTTGGTCGGCGTGTGGAAGATGACCTTGTCCGGGCGGCGCTCGGTGCGGTCGAAGAGCATGTACTCGCCCTTGCGGGGGCGGATCTCAAACGAGTCGTCCTCGATCATGCGCGCCACGTCGTCGGCGTGTATGCCCGCGGCGTTGACCACGCGCTTGGCGCTGATGCACTCGTCCCCGCAGCGCACGATCATGCTGTTGGGTTCGGACACGATCCACTTCACCGGCCTGCCCAGCAGCAGCTCCACGCCGTTTGCGCAGGCGTTTTCCGCGCAGGCGATGGTCATCTCATAGGGGCAGGTGATGCCCGCGGTCTTTGCGTGCAGCGCGGCCACGGCCTCGGTGGAGAGCATGGGCTCCAGCGCGCGCGCCTGCTCGCCGGTGAGCAGCTCCATCTCCGGCACGCCGTTTTGCAGACCGCGCTCGTACAGCCAGCGCAATTCGAGCTTTTCATCGGCATTGAAGGCCGCCACCAGCGAGCCCACGCGCTCAAAGGGCACGTCCAGCTCCTCGCACCACTTGGAAAACAGCGCGTTGCCGCGCACGTTCAGCTTCGCCATCAGCGTGTCCGACGGGCAGTCGTAGCCCGCGTGGACGATGGCGGAGTTGGCGCGGGAGGCGCCCATGGCCACATCCTCCGCGCCGTCGATCAGCGCGATCTTCAGCCGGAACCGCGACAGATGCCGCGCCACGGCGCATCCTGTCACGCCCGCGCCGATGATCGCCACGTCGTAATTGCGCATACACATCCTCCTCTGAATATGAGGTTTCTGCTTCTTATTGTAGAAGCAACTTTCCGCGCCGTCAATGCGGATTTTTGAAAAGGCAATGTTAAGATACGTCGACAAAACGCAACAAAATTGCCCGGGAGGCGCGCGAAATGTTAAGTTTCGTGTGCAATTCGCACACCCCGCCTGCGCGCCGCGTTGACAACGCGCTTTTCTTTCCCTTATAATTGAAAAAAACGCACCAGGAGGGCGCCATGAAGATACTCGTCGCCAACGCGGGAAGCACATCGCTCAAATTCAAGCTGTTCGACATGCCGGAGGAGACCGCGCTGTGCGACGCGCGCGTGGAGCGCGTGGGCAGCCGGGACGCGGCCATATTCACCTATGTCAACCTGATCACCGGCGAAAAAAAGCGCATGGACGGGCTGTGCGTGGCGGAGTACACCGACGGCATCGACCTGTTTTTGCAGGAGCTGACGCGGGAGGGCACGGGCGTGCTCGGCGACATCGGCGAGGTGGAGGCCGTGGGCTTTAAGACGGTCATCGCCCATGAGCACCTGGGCGACCACGAGCTGACAGACGAGGTCATGGACGACCTTCGCCACGGCGCGCGCATCGCGCCCGCACACAACCTGCCCTACATAGAGACGATCAACGTGTTCAAAAAGCTGTTGCCAAGCGCGCGCATGATCGGCGCGTTTGAGACGGACTTTCACAGGACCGTGCCCCTTGAGCGGCAGATCTATTCCGTGCCCTACGCCTGGTACGAGCAGCACGGCATCCGCCGCTACGGCTACCACGGCGCGTCCCACGGCTATATCGCCGAGTCCGTCGCCCGCCTCACGGGTGGCCGCGCGCGCCGCGTGATCTCCTGCCACCTGGGCGGCAGCGGCTCGCTGTGCGCCATACTGGATGGAAAGAGCGTGGACAGCACCTGCGGCTTCTCCCTGCAGAGCGGGCTTCCGCACGCCTCCCGCGCGGGCGACATCGACCCGTACATCTTCCCGTACCTGCTGGGCGAGGGCATGAGCGCGGAGGAGATCACGCGCGGCATCACCAAAAACGGCGGCCTGCTCGGCGTGAGCAGCGTAAGCGGCGACATGCGCGATCTGGAGGCGGCCATTGGCGAGGGCAACGAGCGCGCGCGCCTGGCGGTGGAGATGTACCTGCACGCCATCGTCCGCGGCGTTGGTGCGCTGCACGCGGTGCTCGGCGGGCTGGACGCGCTCGCCTTCACCGGCGGCATCGGCGAGAACTCCGCCATGGTGCGCGCGCGCGTGTGCGCGGCGCTTGCACACCTGGGCATCGACATGGACGCGGAGAAGAACCTGCCCGCCGCGGGCGAGCGCCGCATCACGCGCGAGGGGTCGCCGGTCGAGGTCTGGGTCATCCCCGCCAACGAGGAGCTCAACGTGGCCCGCAGGGCGCACGCGCTGATGCGCCGCGGCTGACAGTCCCCAAAAACGAGCCGGTCGCTTCCGATTCGGAAGCGACCGCTTTTTCACGCCATCTTTTTCTCGATCTCCGTGCGCAGCTTGTGGATGATGCGCTTTTCCAGCCGCGATATGTAGCTCTGCGAGATGCCCATCAGGTCGGCCACCTCCTTTTGCGTGTGCTCCTGACCGCCCTCCAGCCCGTAGCGCATGCACACGATGCGCCGTTCGCGCTCTGACAGCGTGCACACGGCCTGCGTGAGCATCTGCCGTTCCACGTCGCTGTCCAGCTCGCGGGAGACCAGGTCCGGCTCCGTGCCCAGTATGTCCGAGAGCAGCAGCTCGTTTCCGTCCCAGTCCGTGTTCAGCGGCTCGTCGAAGGACACCTCCAGCTTCAGGCGGCTCGTGCGGCGCAGCACCATGAGGATCTCGTTTTCGATGCAGCGCGAGGCGTAGGTCGCAAGCTTTATGTTCTTCTCCGGGTCGAACGAGTTCACCGCCTTGATCAGGCCGATCGTGCCGATGGAGATCAGGTCCTCTATGCCGATGCCCGTGTTTTCAAATTTTCGGGCGATATACACCACCAGCCGCAGGTTGCGCTCGATCAGCGTCGAGCGCGCCGATGCGTCGCCGTCGGACGCCATTTTGCGCATGTACTCCAGCTCCTCCTCTCTGGTAAGCGGCGGCGGCAGCGTCTCGCTCCCGCCGATATAGCAGATGCCTCCCCGCCGAAGATGTACCACCAGGCCGAATATGGAGCGCCGAACCGCCGCCAACGCCATAGAATCGCTCCTTTCACATCGTCGTTCCCGCCGCGCGGGGCCGGTGCGCGCCGTCCGCCGCGCCTACGATGGGCGGGGCGAGCGCGTGTACGCCGCCGGGCATCTTCCCCGGATACACCGCCACCCACAGGTCGGGCGAGCGCAGAAAGCCGTTTCCGTAGTCCACCATGCATATGTCCGGGCGAAAGCAGCGCATGCGCCCGCCGCCGCCCAGCGCGCCGTAGCCGACCATGCGAAAGCCCGGCGGCGCCTGCGAGGCATCCAGCGCGTCGTAGTCCGGCGGCAGCACGCCGCGCAGCACGGACCGCTCGCAGATCAGCACCGGGAGCCCGCTCAGCGGCTCGCGCAGGCGGTTGCCGGTGTCGATCAGCGCGGTAAAGCGCGCCTGTCCGCCCAGCGCGGAAAGCAGTACGCGCACCTCCCAGGTCACCAGCCGCCGCCTGCGCATGGCGAGCACGCACATCAGCGCGCAGGCCCCCAGCGCGGCGCCCACCAGAAACGAGATCACCGGGGAGGACGGGAGCATGCGCACCGCCGCGAGCTGCACGCCGCCGAGGAA
>DXVG01000191.1 GCA_019409045.1 Clostridiales bacterium
GTACGAGCTGGCCAGCGAGTACAACACCGTCGCCATCCAGGGCCACGACCTGTGGGCCCAGCCCGCCGAGGGCGCTGGCGTCATCATCCACGTTGAGATCGCCGCGACGCCCGAGGTCACCGACGTGACCAACGCCGCCAACGCCATTCTCAGCCTCGACGGCCTGTACGCCGTGTTCTGCTCCAACGAAGGCGCCGTGACCGGCTTCCTGGCCGCGACCTCCGGCGGCTCCGACCTGGCCGACGGCGCGCTCTATGGCGACCTGATCGTTGCCGGCTTCGACGCGGGCGCCCCGCAGAAGGAAGCCGTCCGCAACGGCTGGTTCGTGGGCTCCGTCACCCAGGACCCCTACAACATCGGCTATCTGGCCGTTGAGATGGCTGTGAAGGCCGCCAATGGCGAGGAAGTTGCCGACGTCGACACCGGCGCGCAGTGGTACACCGCCGAGAACATCGACGATCCCGACATCGCGATGCTGGTTTACGACTAATCCGGCAGGCGCATCCATCGAGGGGAGCCCTTTGCGGGCTTCCCCTTCATTTTTTCGGAAGTGATTTTTGCGTTCGGGGACTTTGTCAACGCTCTGGAGGGGGAGCTCTTTGCGGGGCTCCCCCTTCTTTCTGCGCACTTTCTTTTCCGCCGCGCGATTGACGCGCGGCGCGTTTCGCGCTATAATATATCTACACGCTAACGCATGAAAGCGAGGAAAAGAGCATGTACGCATCCCGGCTGAAATCTGAACGCACGGACGCGCTGGTGCGGGCGCTGTTGTCCATCTCGGACGAGGAGGAGTGCTACCGCGTGCTGGAGGACCTGCTCACCATCCGCGAGGTCGGCGAGCTCTCCCAGCGGCTGGAGGTCGCCTTCATGCTGCGCGACGGCGCGACATATGCCGACATCGTGGAAAGGACGGGTGTGTCCACCGCCACCATCGGGCGGGTCAACCGCTGCCTCAACTATGGCGCAGGCGGCTACGCGCTGATCTTCAAAAAATTCGACGAGGGCAAAGCATGATCGACCTTACAGCACTCAATCCCCAGCAGCGCCTCGCGGTGGAGACCACCGAGGGGCCGCTTCTCGTGCTCGCGGGCGCGGGCAGCGGCAAGACGCGCGTGCTGACCTACCGCGTGGCCAAGCTCATCGAGGACGGCGTGCCGCCGTGGAAGATACTGGCCATCACGTTTACCAACAAGGCCGCCCGGGAAATGGCCGGGCGCATCGCGGCGCTCGCGGGCGAGTCGGCGCGGGAAGTGTGGGTGTCCACGTTCCACGCCTGCTGCGCGCGCATTTTGCGCCGGGACATCGAAAAGCTCGGCTATAAGCGCCAGTTCGCCATCTACGACGAGGACGACCGGCTGACGCTGATCAAGTCCATCCTGAAGGAATTGAACCTTTCGGACAAGGAGTACCCGCCGCGGCAGGTGCGCGCGGTGATCTCCGACGCCAAGAACCGGCTGCTCTCCCCCGCCGAATGGCTCAAGGACGCGGGCGACAACTTTCGCAACAAGCAGCTTTGCGAGGTCTACGCCCGCTACGAGGAGGGGCTGCGCGGCAACAACGCGCTGGACTTTGACGATTTGCTGCTCAAGGCGCTGGAGCTGTTTGCGAGCCAGCCGCCGGTGCTGGACTACTACCGCAACCGCTTCGACTACATACTGGTGGACGAATATCAGGACACCAACGCCGCACAATATGAGCTGGTGCGGCTGCTTTCGGGCGAGAAGCGCAACCTGTGCGTGGTGGGCGACGACGACCAGTCCATCTACGGCTGGCGCGGCGCGGACATACGCAACATACTCGACTTTGAAAAGGACTTCCCCGACGCGAAGGTGGTCAAGCTCGAGCAGAATTACCGCTCCACGGCCAACATACTCGACGCGGCCAATCAGGTGATCGCCCACAACCGCGGGCGCAAGGAAAAGGCGCTGTGGACGCAGGCGGGCGAGGGCGAAAAGCTCACGCTGTACCGCGCCCTCGACGAGCGCGACGAGGCCGCGTTCATCGCCGCCACCGCGCGGCAAGCCGCGCAGACCTATGGCGCGGGACAGGTGGCGGTGCTCTACCGCACCAACGCGCAGTCGCGCGTGCTGGAGGAAGCGTTCGTGCGCTCGGGCACAGCCTACCGCGTCTACGGCGGGCTCAAGTTCTACGACCGCAAGGAGGTCAAGGACCTCATCGCCTACATGCGCGCGCTGGTCAACCCCGACGACGACGTATCCACGCGCCGCATCATCAACGAGCCCAAGCGCGCCATCGGCGAGAGCACTGTGGAGGCGCTCTTGGAATACGGCCGCGAAAACGACCTCTCCCTGCTCAGCGCGGCGCTGGATGTGGACAACGCGGGCCTCTCCGCGCGGGCAACCGCGGCGGTGCGCGGCTTTGCCGAGATGATGATCGATCTGACCGAGGCGCTGTACGGGCAGAAGCCCTCGGAGTTTCTGGACGCGCTGCTTGAAAAGACAGGCTACGCGCGCCAGTACGAGGCCGCGCCCAGCGACGAGAACGCGGCGCGGCTGGAGAACATCGAGGAATTGCGCGGCGCGGTGGCCGAGTTTGAGCGGCTCAACCCCGAGGGCGGGATGACTGACTTTCTCGAAAACGTGGCGCTGATGACCGACCTGGACAACATGGAGGAGCGCCCCGGCGCGGTGACGCTGATGACGCTGCACGCGGCCAAGGGGCTGGAGTTTGACGCGGTGTTCCTCGCTGGCATGGAGGAGAACATATTCCCCATCGCCCGCGCGCAGATGGACGAAGACCAGCTCGAGGAGGAGCGCAGGCTGTGCTATGTGGGCATCACGCGCGCGCGCAGAAAGCTGTACCTCAGCTGCGCGCACACGCGCATGCTCTACAACGCGCGCAACGCCAACGAGCCCTCGCGCTTTCTGGACGAGCTGCCCGCGCGCGTGCTCGAGCGCGGCCGCGCAGGCGGGCGGGAGAGCGTGCGCACCGTGCCGCCGCCCATGCGCGCCCCCGCGGAGCGCAAAGCCGTCGCGCCCGCGTGGACGGCGCCGAAGCCCGGCGGCGCGCTGGGCATCCCCGGGCTGTCCAAGGGCTTTGTGGCCTCGCAGGCGCGAGGCGTGCAGGCGGCCGCGCTGTTTGAGGTGGGCGACGAGGTGATGCACCGCGTGTTCAGGCGCGGCGTGGTCACCGAGGTGACGGGCAGCGGCGACGCGCAGCGCGTGCGCGTAAAGTTCGAAAGCGGCCAGGAGAAGCTGTTCGCCGCCAGCGTCGCGCCCATCGTCAAGGTGGGCAAATAGCCCGCGCAAGAGCGCGAGAAAGAGCATTCGGAGTGATTGTCTATGGATATGCGCGCGCTGGTGGACCGCCTCAACGAGACGGCGTACCAGTACTACACGCTGGGCGAGCCGACCATCTCCGACGCGGAGTGGGACAGGCTCTACGACGAGCTGCGCCGCATGGAGGAGGAGACGGGCGAGCGTCTGCCGGACTCCCCCACCCACCGCGTGGGCGCGCAGCCGCTGGCGGGCTTTGCGCCGCACACGCATCTGGCGCGGCTGTGGAGCCTGGACAAGGCGCAGAGCGAGGCCGCGCTGCGCGAATGGGCGGCGCGCGCGGACAGGCTGGCCGGGGAAGATGTGGAATATGTGGTCGAGCACAAGTTTGACGGCCTGACCATCAACCTGACCTACGAGGGCGGGCAGCTCGTGGGCGCGGCAACGCGCGGCAACGGCGTGACCGGCGAGGAAATTCTGCCGCAGGTGCGCACCATCCGCTCCGTGCCGCTGTCCATCCCCTTTCAGGGGCGCATGGAGGTGCACGGCGAGTGCTACATGCCGCTCTCGGCCTTCAACGCCTACAACAAGGCCGCCGCAGAGCCTTTGAAGAACCCCCGCAACGCCGCCGCGGGCGCGCTGCGCAACCTGGACCCCGCCGTCACCGCCTCGCGCCATCTGGACGCGCGGTTTTACGACGTGGGCTATCTGGAGGGCAGGACGCTTTCGAGCCAGTGGGAGATGCTTGACTTTCTGCGCGAGAACCGCATCCCCGTGCCCGCGTGCGAAAGGCGCGCGGGGTCGCTGGAGGAGGCACTGGCCGCCATCCGCGAGATCGAGGAAAACCGCGCGGACCTGGACTACATGATCGACGGCGCGGTGGTGAAGATCACCGACTTTGCCGTGCGCGAGCATCTGGGCTACACCGACAAGTTCCCGCGCTGGGCCGTGGCCTACAAGTTCGAGGCCGAGGAGGCCACCGCCACGCTGGAGCGCGTGGACTGGCAGCTTGGGCGCACGGGCAAGCTCACGCCCATCGCCATCGTCAGCCCCGTGGAGCTGGCGGGCGCGACCATACGCCGCGCGACGCTCAACAACTACGGGGACATACTGCGCAAGCGCGTGCGCGTGGGCGCGAAG
>DXVG01000192.1 GCA_019409045.1 Clostridiales bacterium
TCGAGGCGGTTGACGGGCTCCCAGGTGCCGTCGATCACGGCCTGCACCTGCTCGGTCACATAGATGCCCCAGTTCCAGATGGGCGCGGTGAGGTGGGCGTTGGGGCCGTCCTCGGCCATGTCGCAGTTGTAGCCGCAGGCCCACACGCCGGCTTCTTCAGCGGCGGCCACGGGCATGGTGGTGTCCTGATGCTGGGCGATCACGTCGCAGCCCTTGTCGATCAGCGCCTGCGCGGCCTGGCCCTCGATGGTCGGGTCATACCAGGTGTTGGTGAACAGCACGTCCATGGTCACGTCCGGGTTCACGCTGCGCGCGCCCAGGAAGTAGGCGTTCATGGAGTAGATGCACTCGGGGATCTGCATGGCGGCCACATAGCCCAGGTGGTTGTTCTCGGTGCGCAGGCCCGCGGCGATGCCCGCCAGGTAGCGCGCCTCCCAGATGCGGCCGAAGTAGTTGGCGAAGTTGACGTCGTTGGAGAGGTTGCCCGAGCAGTGCAGGAAGATGACCTCCGGATACTCCTCGGCAAGCTCCGCCATGTAGGTGCCGAAGCCAAAGCTGTTGCCGAAGATGACGTGGCAGCCCTGCTCGATCAGCTCGAGTATGGCGTCCTCACAGGCGCTGTCCTCGGTGACGAAGGTCTTGATCAGTATCTGGTCGTCGCGCAGGCCCAGCGCCTCCTGCATCGCCAGCGTGCCCTGATGATGCGCAAGCGTGTAGCCCTTGTCGCTGGGGTCGCCGATGTAGACAAAGCCCACCTTGATCTCCTCCGCGGGGACGGGCTCAAAGGCCAGCGCGCTGCCGGCGAAGGCGAGCACGAGCAGCAGGGAAAGCACCAGAGACAGCAGCTTCTTCATTTGAATTCCCTCCATCTTTCTCCCATACTGAAAAAAGGCGAACATTTTCGCCGAATACAGATAAATTGTATACCCGTTTTGCGCGTCCGTCAACCAATATAGCGCGCTCTGCGGGTAAAATTCACGATAACAAGCCCAAAAACGCCCGAAGCCGACGAATTTCGCGTCGGCTTCGCAAAGGCGCGCCCCGCGCGCTCAGGCGCCCTCCTCCTGCGCGGGCGCGGAGGGGGAGACGCCGTCGGACGCGCGGCAGGAGAACAGCAGCGCGTCGCGCCCATCCGGCCAGCGCATGTGCGAGATCGTGGCGCGCAGCCACTCCCCGCACAGCGTGCCCGCCGCCGTCTCCTGCCCGTCGAGCTCCTGCGCGCGGTCGAGCTCCGCGGGCAGGTCGCAGCCCTCGCAGGGCGTTTGCGCGCCGTCCATCAGCGAGCAGTGGCACTTCTCGCCGGGGCGCAGGTTCGGGAAGCGCGCGCACATCTGCGCGTTGGCAAACAGAAGCTCGCGCGTATTCGGGTCCACGACGTAGGCGGCGAAGGGGGAGTGCTCCAAATCCTGCAAGGTCACGGCCACGTCGCCCTCGGAGGCGTAGATGGTGTAGCGGCCCTTGCCCGAGCGCTTGGCCTGATACAGCGCCACGTCGGCGCTCTTGTACAGCGCCTCGAAGCTGTCGTCGCCCTCGGGGGAGAGCACCGCGCCCACGCTGCAGCCCACGCGAATCTCGCCCACATGCAGCTGGCTCAGCCCCAGCCGCAGGCGCGTCAGCGCGTGCGAGAGCCTGTCGCGGTCGTCCACGCCCTCCATCAGCGCCATGAACTCGTCGCCGCCCAGGCGGCCGACGATGTCCGTGCCGCGGAAGTGGCGGCGCAAAAAGTCCGCCAGCGCGCGCAGCACGTCGTCGCCCATGTCGTGCCCGTAGAAGTCGTTGATCTCCTTGAAGTCGTCTATGTCCAGAAGCGCCACGGCGCAGGGCCGCTGCCCGGAGGCGGCAAAGCGCGCGCGGATGGCCTCCTCCAGCCCGGCGCGGTTGAGAAGCCCTGTCAGCGCGTCCGTGCGCGCGCGCAGCTCCAGCCGCTCAGTGTTGAGCTTTTCCTGCGATATGTCGGTCAGCTTGCCGATGATCAGGCTGCGCCGCCGCCGCTCGTCGAACAGGACGCTCATGTGCGCGCGGCACCAGACGTAGTGCTCGAGCTTGCCCTCGCCCACGCGCAGGCGCATGTCCAGGCTGGCGCGCAGATCCGCGCTCGCGCCGCTGATGAGCATGCTGAACACGCGCGATGCGCGCTCGCGCTCGTCGGGGTGCACGCCCTCCAGGAACTGATCGAGCGTCTGCGTCAGCTCGCCCCCGTACAGCCGGCGGAAGTTCTCGCCCAGGCGGAACGTGCAGCTTTGCATGTCAAACTCCCAGAACACCTCCTTGGAGTCCTCCGCGAGGATCAGGTATCGCTCCTCGCTCCACTCCAGGCGCAGCTTCTCCGCGCGGAGCTTGCGGTTCTTCTCCCAGAAGAACCAGCCCGCCAGCGCAAACAGCACCAGCGCGCCCAGCGCCAGCTCCAGCTCGAACCGCCGCGACACGCGGCCTATGAACGCGAAATCCCCGTGCGCCTGCTCGTAGGACACCACCTGAAAGATGTACAGATCGTTCTGCTCGCCGACGGGCGCGAAGGCGACGTAGCTGTCCCCCTCCGTGGTCGCCACAAGGCGCGAGTCCGTCCTGCCCGCGAGCATGTCCTCGGCCACGGAGCCCGCATCGAAGGTTTCGAATATGTTCACGCCGACGTAGCGGTGCATCGGGCTCTCCGGCGCGGCGGCGAGCACCAGCCCGTCGCTGCGGATCAGGCAGTTGGCGGACGCGTTGAGCAGCCGCCGCTCGCCCAGCGCATCCGCGTGCAGCCTGCCCACGAGCACCCCCTGCCCGTCGCCCGTAGGCGCGGTGAACACAAACCGGTCCCCATCCAGGCGCATAGTCGCGCCGTCCTGCGCCGCCGCGTCCGCGCCGATCTCATACGACAGGTCGGAGAGCTCCAGCTGATCGGAAAGCGCCTCCAGCGCCGCCTCGTCGGGCTGCCCGGACAGCTCGGAGGCGGCCTCCTCCAGCGCGATGCGCACATCCCGCAGATAGCCGCACAGGCTCGAGGCCTGCGTCTGAACGCGCTGGGTCATCCTCTGCTGCACCAGCTCCTCAGCGTTCCGGTCCATCCTCCGCTCGTAGGAGGCCACGGCGCCGACCAGAAACAGCACGGTCGCAAACAGCATAAGCGCCATGAACGTGTACATGCTCACCCTGCGCACCTTGCGCGCCATGCGGTCCCCTCCTTGTCGCCAAAAGCTTCCTACTGAAATTATAACGTAAATTCTTGTCGGTGAGAATGCACAAAAGCACAAATTAACGCCCAAAAAAGAATTCTGGAGGCATGATTTCTGTAAAGTTTAAGAAAAATTACATATGTGTTACGCAACATCGAAAAATTGCTGGGTTTTTCTGGCTCTTGTCTGCATCGCCTAACTGTGGTATCATGGGTGCAGACAACGCCGAAAGGGAAGATGCACATGAAACGAACGCTGCTTTGCGCGCTGCTTGCGCTGTGCCTTGTGAGCGCCGCCGCGGCAGCGCAGGCGCCGCAGAAGGGGACTGCGGACGACCCCTACCTGCTGGGCGAGACGTGCGCGTTCACCGCGGAGGTGCTCGCCGACGGCTCCCCCCGCACGGTCGCGGACGAGGCCGGGTATCAGAGCGTGGAAATGGCGCTGACGCTTTACAACTACCTCACCCCGGACTACTTCGCGCAGAACTACGGCCGCTTCTACAAGCTCAGCGGCACAGAGGCGGGCGCGCTGATCGCGCTGGAGAACCGGGGCAAGACGGGCGTCGTGCCGCAGAACGCGTTCTGGGTCACCGTCCAGAGCGCCGACGGCGCGCAGCAGACAGGCTATCAGCTCATGGACGCGCCCCTGGGCGGCAACTACGGCGTGCGCATAGAGCCCGGCGAGCGCAAGCTGCTGTGCAAGCGGTTTGACCAGCAGCCGGGGCAGGAGGCGCGCTATCTGGTGCTGACCTACTGCGTAGACGGCCAGGCGCACAGCCGCTACTTCCTCCTCGAGGAGCGCAAGGCCTATCCGCAGCTTCAACGCGGCAGCCGCGGCGAGGAGGTGACCGCGCTTCAGCAGCGCCTGATCGACCTTGGCTATCTCGACGACGACGCGGACGGCATCTTTGGCCCCAACACGGAGGCGGCCGTGCGCGCCGCTCGCCAGGCGGCCGGCTTTGAGGAATCCGGCGCGGCCGACGACGCCTTCCAGTTCGCCCTCTACGCGCAGAGCTTCCCGCAGGCCTCCGCCCAGACCTGAGGCGGCTCCAAAACGAAAGAATCGCTTCCGCTCGGGAAGCGTTCAGGGCGTTGATAAAGCCCCCAAACGCAAAAATCACTTCTGCGGTCACTTACGTCCAAGTAAGCTCCCTTGTTTGCAAGCTCGCTTCCTTGTC
>DXVG01000193.1 GCA_019409045.1 Clostridiales bacterium
AACCCTGGACACCCTGATTAAGAGTCAGGTGCTCTACCAACTGAGCTAAGGGTGCTCGCTCAACGCTTAAATATCATACCGCTTTTCCATGGTTTTGTCAACACCAAAATTTGTGAAAAATGTGTTGCGGATTCGTGAGCGGCAAATTGGGCAAGCTAAGCGCGTCCCAGGTGACAAAATGCGAAAAGGGAGGCGTCAACATGAGCAAGAGAGAGCCGAACACGGACATCCGCTGCCGCGTCGCAAGCTGCTCCTACCACTGCGGCGACTGCGACTACTGCTCGCTGAACTCGATCCAGATCGAGCCGTGTCAGAACTGCGGTTCGGGCAAGGTGGACGACGAGAGCATGTGCGCAAGCTACCGCGGCAAGTGAGCAGGGGAGGGGCGTCGCCGGAGGGCGCGCCTCAAAAAGGAGACAATTTGCTTGTCGCAGGGGAGGCATGGCTGAAAGGTCATGCCGCCCCGCTGTTTCCTTGCTGTTTCGCGGCCTGATCGTCGCCCGGCAGGGCTTCCTGCGGCGACTTGATGAGAAAGCACAGTGTGTTTTTCTCTGCCGATGCGCACGGGAAGTTTGCAGTCCAGATGGACAAACTGGTCTCCATACTTAAAGTGGGGCTGCCTGCGGCGATTCAGATGGTCGTAGTAAACACGGCCTATCTGCTTGTAACAGGTATGCTGAATCAATTTGGCACCTGCGTATCTGCCGCCTCCGGCGTCGGATTGCAGATCAATACATTTGCCGGCATGCCCTGCTGGGCCATCGGACAAGCGGTCACGGCGATGGTCGGCCAGTGCATAGGCGCCGGAGAGATCCAGCGGGCGCGGAAAGTGGTCAAAATCGGCCTGCTGCTGAATCTTTCTGTAACACTCGCTGTCGTGATCTGCGTTCAGATTTTTGCCGAACCGCTGATCCTGCTATTCGGCAGTACCAGCGCGGAAGTCATCCAGGACGCGGTGTATTATCTGCGGATCTGCTGCGGCGTCAACAGCCTGGTTTACGCCGCCATGTATACGTTTGACTCCTTTGCAATTGGCGCAGGCGCTGCAAATATCGCCATGCTCGACGCGCTGCTGGATGCGGTAATTGTACGCCTGCCGGTGAGCTGGCTCCTTGGATTTGCACTCAATATGGGCTTTGCGGGAGTTTATTATGGACAGGCGCTTTCTCCAATCCTGCCGGCCATTGCAGGATTTCTCCATTTTCAAAGCAAGGGCTGGGAGCGAAAGACGCTCATTCAAAAGAAAGGCGAAAACTGAAGGGCAATTTCATGACCGCATGGAAGTACGAACCCGGCGGCTTTGAACAAATCAAGGCCGCCGGGCGATCAGGTCGCGCACGATCGCGCCCGCCATGACAAGCCCCGCCGCGGGCGGCACGAACGCGACCGAGGCGGGGGCGCGCTCGCCATTCGCGGCCCGGCAGGGCGGCTCGGGCGAGTAGACCACCTTGAGGTGCTCGATACCGCGCCGTTTGAGCTCCCTGCGCATCACGCGCGCGAGCGGGCAGGCACGCGTTCTGGAGAGGTCCTCCACGCAAAACTGGCTCGGGTCGAGCTTGTTTCCCGCGCCCATGGCGCTTATGATCGGTGCACCGGCGCGCACGGCGCTTTCGATGAGCAGTAGTTTTGAGGCGACCGTGTCGATGGCGTCGGCCACATAGTCGTAGCCTCCCAGGTCGAAGTCCGCCGCGTTCTCCGGGCCGTAAAACGCTTGCACGGCCTTGACGCGCGCGTCCGGGCGGATGCTCAGCGCGCGCTCGCGCATGGCCTGCGCCTTGGGCATGCCGATCGTCTGTCGGGTGGCGATGATCTGGCGGTTGAGGTTGGAGATTTCCACGCAGTCGGCGTCCACCAGCGTGAGCGAGCCCACGCCCGAGCGGACGAGCGCCTCGGCGAGGCTGCCGCCCACGCCGCCGAGCCCGAACACGATCACGCGCGCATCCTCGAGCGCGTCCAGCGCGTCCTGCCCGAGCAGCCGCCTCGTGCGGTCGAACATATCCATGGTTCGCACCTCCCGGCAAACGGCGCGCCAACTGCGCCGCGGTATCCGTGTACGGGCATTATTGCAGATTCTGCAGGATTTGTCAATTTCCCCGGCAGGATTTTTCGACTTCGCGGGGAATTAAATACGCAGAGGAACGAGGGAGGACGACGATCGGTGATACTGATACTGGCGATGGCCGCAATGAGCTTGGTCGCCTTTTGCGCGATGGGCGTGGACAAGCACAGGGCCAGGACGGACGCCTGGCGCATACCGGAAAAGACGCTGTTTGCGCTGGCGCTGCTCTTGGGCGCGCCCGGCGCGTACGCGGGCATGATGACCTTTCGCCACAAGACGCGCCACACGCGCTTTCGGGTCGGCTTGCCGCTTTTGAGCGCGGCGCAGATCATACTGGTCGCCATGGCGCTGTCCGGCCGCCTCTGAGACGCGACAGGCAAACAAAAGGAGTGATCGACATGAAACGGATTTTTGCTGCAACGCTTGCGCTGATGCTGCTGCTTCTGGGCTGCGCGCCCGCGCTTGCCGAAGGGGACGTGGAAAAGACGGGCGTGACCATGCGCGTGGCCTCTTTGAAGGGGCCGACGACGATGGGGCTTGTGAAGCTGATGCAGGATGCGGAGGCCGGGCTGACCGCAAACGACTATACATTCGCCATGGAGGGCACGGCAGACGCGATCTCGCCGCTGCTGATCCGCGGCGAGCTGGACGCGGCGATGGTGCCCTGCAACCTCGCGGCCGTGCTCATCAACAAGACCGAGGGCGCGCTCTCCATCGCGGCCATCAACACGCTGGGCGTTCTGTATGTGCTGGAGAACGGCGATTCGATACAGACGGTCGAGGACCTGCGCGGCAAGACCATCTACTCCACCGGCATGGGCACCACGCCCGAGTACGCGCTGGACTTTGTGCTCACGCGCAACGGCATCGACCCCGACGCGGACGTGAACGTGGAGTTTAAGTCCGAAGCCACGGAGGTGGCCTCCGCCATGCTCAACGACGCGGCCTCCATCGCTGTGCTGCCGCAGCCCTACGTCACGGCCGTGCTCGCGCAGAACCCGGAGGTGCGCGTGGCGCTGAGCCTGACCGAGGAATGGGACAAGGTGGGGGACGGCAGCGCCATGATCACCGGCGTGTGCGTGGTGCGCAATGCCTTTGCAGAGGAGAACCCGCAGGCCGTCGCCGCGTTCCTCGAGGAGTACGCGGCCTCGACCGAGTACGTCAACGCCAACCCCGCCGAGGCGGCGGAGTGGATCGCCGAGCTGGGCATCGTCGCGAAGGCGGCCATGGCGGAAAAGGCCATTCCCGCCTGCAACATCGTGTGCATCACCGGCGAGGAAATGGTGACCAAGGCCAGCGGCTATATCGACGCGCTCTACGCGATGAACCCCGAGTCCGTGGGAGGCAAGCCGGCGGATGAAGCGTACTTCTACACGCCCGACACGCAGGGATAAGCTGCTGCGCGCAGGCGCCGTTGCGTTCTGGCTGCTGATCTGGCAGTTGGGAAGCATGGTGGTCGATCAGGAGATACTGCTCGTATCTCCTGTTTCTGCATGCGTAACGCTGCTGCGGATGATGGGGGAGGCCTCGTTCTACCAGGCCGTTCTCGGCTCCTTTGGGCGGATACTGGCGGGGTTTGCGCTGAGCATGCTGCTCGCGGTGCTGCTGGCGTCCCTCTCCCGCGCGTTTGAATTCGTGCGCATATTGCTGCGGCCGCTGCTCTCCACGATCAAGGCCACGCCCGTGGCCTCCATCGTGATCCTCGCGCTGATCTGGATCAGCTCGAAGAACCTGTCCATCTTCATATCCTTTCTGATGGTGCTGCCGATCGCCTACGAAAACGTGCTGGAGGGGCTGGACAGCGCCGACGCAAAGCTGCTGGAAATGGCGCGCGTGTTCCGCATACCCTTCTGGGGGCAGGTGCGCGCCATTTACGCGCCCGCGGCCTTTCCGATGCTGCTGACCGCGGTGCGCGTATCGCTCGGCATGTGCTGGAAGGCGGGCATCGCCGCCGAGGTCATCGCGCAGCCGAAGAACTCCATCGGCTCGGCGCTGCAACAGGCGAAGCTGTTCTTTGCAACGCCGGAGATGTTTGCCTGGACGCTTGCGATCATACTGCTCAGCGTGGCGCTCGAGCGGCTGGTGATCCTTCTGATCAACGCGCTTCGGCGCAGAATGGAGGCGGAGCCATGCTCGCGCTCAGAGGCGTAAGCAAGTCCTTCGGGGAAAAGCGCGTGCTGACGGATGTGACCTTCACCTTTCCAGAGGGCGAGGTGACGGCGCTTCGCGGCCCCTCCGGCTGCGGGAAGACGACGCTTGCGCACATCATACTGGGC
>DXVG01000194.1 GCA_019409045.1 Clostridiales bacterium
CCCCATGCCGAACAGGCCGCCCGAGCCGATGGCGATCAGCGCCTGCACGATCTGCATGCCGCTGCCGGTGGGGTCGCTCCACGGGTTTTGCCAGATGGCCACGCGCGTCTGCACATAGGGGATGGTCTTATAGGCCAGCACCGCGCCCGCCGCGCCCACGCCCAGGCCGCCGAGCATGATCAGCCAGTTGGAGGTGGCGGCGAAGTAGATCATCAGCGTGGTCAGAAAGTAGAGAAGCACCGCGCCCAGGTCGCTCTGGACGAGCAGTATGCCGCAGCAGGCCGCGGCAAAGCCGATGGCGGGCAGGCACTTCAAAAAGCGCGGACGCCCGGCGAAGGAGGCGGAGAGGATGAGTATGAGCGCGGGCTTGATAAACTCCGAGGGCTGCACGGTGAGCCGGTCCGGGATGATGGTGATCCAGTTGCGCGCGCCGTTTCGCACCTCGCCCACCACCCACGGCGATGCCAGCGCGGCAAGGCAGAGCACCATGCCCGGCAGTATCCACTTTTTCCAGTGCCGCAGGGAGCGTATAAACACGATGCCCACGGCCATGGCGATCACGCCCGCGCAGGCGTAGATGGCCTGCGTGAGCGCCGTGGTCTTGGAGCGCGCGATGTCCGAGAGGGTGATGATGCCCACCGAGCAGAGCAGGAGCACCAAGATCAGCATCGCGCGGTCCACCGGCCAGAGCTTTCCATAGAGCATGGTGACCAGCCATGTGACCGCGGGCAGGCACACCGCCAGTATGAGCGCCTGGGTGTCCACGGGGCTCTCCTGCAGGGAAATCAGCAGCATGGCGGTGAACTGAAACAGCATCACCGCCGAGAGGAGCAGCCGCGTGTTCGAGCGCATCAGCGCGCGGCGCATCTCCTCCACGCCGCGGCCCCGCCGCGGGCGGGGGGCGGGCTGGTCGAACAGGTCCTGCTCGTCAAACTCCGCGCCGTGCGCGTACGATTTGCTTCCTTTCATCAGAAATCATCCTCGTCGGCGTCCCCGCCGGTGTCGAAAAGGTCGTCCGCCGCGGGCCACGGCTCGCGCTGCGGCCACGCCTCCGGCGCGTATGCGTCGGGCATGCGGCGCGCGCCGGCGCGAACGGGCGGCTCCTCGCGCGCAGGTTCGGGCGCGGGGCGCTCGAGCGGCGCGCTGAACAGGTCGTCCTCGCGCGCATAGTCGCCCGCGCGGCCCACCGCGTCGATGAGCACGAGCATGAAAAGCACCGAGCCCGCGTAGAAGCGGTCGCCGTCGCGCAGAAGCAGCCTGCGCGCGCGCTTGCCCTGCGCGTCCGCGAGCCGCGCGCCGGGCGCGGCGCTGAGCAGCAGCCCATCGTCGCGCAGCTCGAAGCGCGCGTGGCGCGGCCGGAGCGACGCGTGGCGCACGCGCACGTCCGCCGCGCGACCGCTGCCCAGCGTTCCCTCGCGGATGACCGGATAGCGCATGCCCCGCCGGGCGCGGCTGTCGCCCTCGAGCACGACCAGCTCGCCCGAGAGCCCCGTCTCCGGCGACCAGCGGCGCAGCTTGCGCGCCCTGCGCCCGTCGCGCACGGTCACGCGCCACGCACGCAGGACGATCAGCAGAAACAGGCCCACAAAGAAGTACCGCGCCGCGAGCGCCAGGATTTCATACAGACCGCTGTTCACGCGGCGCGACCTCCCTTTTTCATCGTTAGGGGTATCATAGCATGGGCGTGTTAAATTCCCGTTGAAAACGGCGTTGCCGGAAAAATGCCGCATTTTTCCAATGTTCCCCGGCGCGTTTCGTGATATAATATATGCTGGGTAGGTGGTTGGATTATGGAAGTAACGCTCGCCATGGTGTTGACGGTATGCCCGCTGGTGTTTCTGGCATCGCTGATCGACGCCATTAGCGGAGGCGGAGGGCTGATCTCTCTGCCCGCGTATTACCTGGCGGGGCTGCCGCCGACGCTGGCGGCGGGCACGAACAAGCTCTCGGCGTGCTTTGGAACGCTGGTGGCCACCGTGCGCTTCGGCCGGGGGCACAGGCTGCTTTTGCGCCCCGCGCTGCTGGCGGTGGCGGGCGCACTGCCCGGCGCGTTCGCGGGGGCCGAGCTTCTGCGCGCGATGAGCGAGGACGTGGTGCGCGTGATCATGCTGGTGGGCATCCCCATCATGGCGCTGGTGGTGGCGTTCAAGCGCGACGCGCCCGCACGGCCCCGGGAGATGACGCGCGGCCGCCTCGCGCTGTGCTTTCTGATCGGCCTGAGCTGCGGGTTTTACGACGGCTTTTTCGGCCCCGGCGCGGGGACGCTGATGATCATGCTGTTTACCTGGGTGGCGGGCATGGACATGGTGACCGCCTCGGGCACGGCCAAGCCGGTCAACCTGGCCTCCAACCTGTCTGCGCTGTCCGCGTTTCTGCTGGGCGGCGAGGTGCTCTTCGCGCTGGCGGCGCCGGCCATCGTCTGCTCCATCGCGGGCGGGTGGCTGGGCTCGAAGCTTGCGATGCGCGTGGGCGCGCGGCTTGTGCGGCGGGTGATGCTGGGCGTGCTGGTTCTTCTGGTGGCGAAGCTGGCGTATGAATGGCTCATCCCGGCGTGAACCGAACGGCCGATGGTTTCGTCTATATTACAAGTACCCGTTTTTTCGGGCACGGGAGGGTTTTGATGCAGTTACGATTCCGACGCGCGCTGTGCGCGCTGATGGCGGTCGCCGTGCTGTTCGGCGCGCCCGCGACGGCATTGGAATTTCTGTTTGGCAGCGAGACGCTCTCGCCGCAGGCGAGCGTTGCGCCGTCCTCCATCGAGGACGACGGCATGCTGCGGGTGTACCTCAAGTCGCTGGGCGACCCGGCTTCGCTGGGCATGACGCTGGCGGGCTCCTACAGCGTGGAGGGCGACCCGGGCTTCCAATTTGCGCGGGACACGGCCATCGTGCTGGCCGCGGACGGCGAGAACGTGCTTTTGAGCGTGGGCGGGCTGACCATCGACATGGGGCCGTCGCTGACGCTGACGCGCCACGCCGTGACCGACGGCGAGGAGAACGGCATTTACATCCACGAATCCGAGAAGGACGCGCTGTTTGAGGGCGACCTGAGCGTGTCGGTGGCCGACGGCGGGCTTCAGTGCATACTGAAGATACACATAGAGGACTACCTCAAGGGCGTGGTGGCCTACGAGATGAGCGACTCGTTCCCGCTGGAGGCGCTCAAGGCGCAGGCCGTGGCCGCGCGCACCTACGCGATGGGCCGCAAGTGGGTCAGCGCCTCGCGCGACTACGACGTGGTGGATACCACGCAGGACCAGGTGTACAAGGGGCTGGACGCGGACTACACCAACGTCATCGCCGCGGTGGAGGCCACGCGCGGCGTGGTGGGCACCTACAACGGCGGCTTTGCGATGTGCTACTACACCGCCAGCAACGGCGGGCAGACCGCGCTGGCCACCGACATATGGGGCGGTTCGGGGGACTACGGATACCTTGCGATGGTGGACGACCCCTATGACCTGGAGAATCCCGCGAGCCTTGTAAACAGCCTGAGCTTCTCGGCGGATCTGAGCGACAGCGACGCGCTGCGCGCGATGCTGGAGGAGGGGCTGGCGGCGCTGGGGCTGCCCTACGAGGACGTGCAGATCGAATCCGTCGCCTCCATAGAGCCGGTGGAGCCCAAGTTTGAGGGAAGCTACATGTACACAAAGCTGCGCTTTCATTTGAACGTATCGGCGCAGCTGAGCGGCTGGTACGCGCAGGAGGGCGACCAGTACGCGGCGATCTTCGCGGACGGCTCCGCCTTCAGCGAGGAGATGCTCGCCTCGGTGTACGGGCTGTCGCTCGCGCGGCGCGGGCGGCTCGATCTTCCCTATGTGTACCAAAGCGGCCGCGCGACGCTGCCGGAGACGGTGGCGGTCGAGCTGACGGTGTACGAGCAGATCAAGGACGGCCTGTCGCTGGGGCTCAACGGCGGGGACTACGAGTTGGTGAGCGTGACCCAGGAGGGCGAGAGCTTCACCATCTCCATGCGCCGCTTCGGGCACGGCGTGGGCATGAGCCAGCGCGGCGCGCAGTGGATGGCCGGGGAGTACGGCATGACCTACACGCAGATCCTCGAGTTCTACTATCCGGGCATGGCGCTGGAAGAGATCGACTGGCCGGAGGTGGAGCTCACGGCGCTGGAGGACCTGCCCGAGAGCATCCGCTACGCCCGCCCGCGGCCCACGCCCACCCCCACCCCCAAAGCCGACCCCTACGACGCGGTGAAGACCTACTGGTCGGAGGACCAGCTCACCCAGGCCTGGGGCCCGGAAAAGCCGGTGGAGCACATCTTCTTCCACCCGGCGATCGCCTATCCCGAGTGGGCCT
>DXVG01000195.1 GCA_019409045.1 Clostridiales bacterium
TTACAGCCAGAAGGACCGCGAGGCGCTGGAGCGGTGCCGCGCACTGGGGCTGCGCTTTCCGGAGATCACCACTTGGATTCGCGCGTCGAAAAAGGATTTCCAGCTCGTGCGGGACCTGGGCATCCGCGAAACGGGCATCCTCATGAGCTGCAGCGACTATCACATCTTCAAAAAGATGAAGCTCACGCGCGGCGAGGCCATGAAGAAGTACCTGGAAACCGTGGGCGAGGCGTTCGAGGCGGGCGTCATGCCGCGCTGCCACCTGGAGGACATCACCCGCGCGGACTTTTACGGCTTTGTGGTGCCGTTTGTCAACGCGCTGATGAGCATGTCCCGGGACGCGCACATTCCCGTGCGCATCCGCGCGTGCGATACGATGGGCTACGGCGTCCCCTATACTGAGGTAGCGCTCCCGCGCAGCGTTCCGGGCATCATCTACGGCCTGCAACACTATTCGGACGTGACCAGCGACATGCTCGAATGGCACGGCCACAACGATTTTTACAAGGCGGTGAGCAATGCCGCGACCGCCTGGATGTACGGCGCGTGCGCGGTAAACTGCTCCCTGCTGGGCATCGGCGAGCGCACGGGCAACATTCCCTTGGAGGCCATGGTCTTTGAATACGCCTCTCTGCGCGGCTCGCTCGACGGCATGGACACCACCGCCATCACCGACATCGCGCGCTATTTCAAGGAGGAGATCGGCTACGACATCCCGCCCATGACGCCGTTCGTGGGCAGGTACTTCAACACCACGCGCGCGGGCATCCACGCCGACGGGCTCCTCAAGGAGGAGGAGATATACAACATATTCAACACGCGCAAGCTCCTCAACCGCCCCGCCGGCGTCATGATCAGCAACACCAGCGGCCTTGCCGGCATCGCGTACTGGGTCAACGAGCACTACTCCCTCTCGGGGGAGGATGCCGTGGACAAGCGCGACCCGCTGGTGGCAAAGCTCAAGGAATGGGTGGACAGCGCCTATGACGGCGGCCGCACCGCCGCGCTCTCGCCCCGGGAGCTAGAGCGCAAGGTCAGCGAGCTCACGGGCGGCAAGCCTCCCAGAAAGGGCTGTTAAGCAGAAAGGACGGGGAAGATGAACAAGCACAGGACCGTATCCATCGCCGATCAGGTGTTTGAAATCCTGGAGAGGGACATCCTCACGGGCGAATACTCGCGCGGCGAAGTGCTCACCGAGGCCAGGCTCTGCGAGAAGCTCGGCGTGAGCCGTACACCTGTTCGAGAGGCGCTGCTCCGGCTCGAACAGGAGCATCTGGTGATCAGCTCCTCGCGCGGAATGCGCGTAGTGGGCTTGGGCCCCAGCGATATAGAGGACATCTACGAGATCCGCCTGCGCCTGGAAGGGCTTGCCGCCCGCCGCGCCGCGGAAAGGGCCGGCGACGAGGAGATCGCGCAGCTCAAAGGCGTGCTGGACATGCAGGAGTTCTTCACCCAGAAGGGCGACAGCGACAACATCATCGACGCCGACAACCGCTTTCACGATATGCTTTATCGCATCAGCGGCAGCGTCGTGCTCTATGAGACGCTTGCGCCGCTGCACCGCAAGATCGTAAAGTACCGCCGCGTCTCCGTTCGCAAAACGGAGCGCGCGCAGCACTCCTTTGCCGAGCACAAGGCGGTCTACGAGGCTATCGTCGCACACAACGCCGCGCTCGCCGAGGAGCGGCTGATCCTGCACACCACAAACGCCAGAAACAGCATTCTTGCACTGGAGGAAGAGTGACATGCCCTACACGCTCGCGCAAAAACTCATCGCCTCGCATCTGGTCTCCGGCGAGATGGTCGCGGGGACGCAGATCGGGCTGAAGATCGACCAGACGCTCACACAGGACGCAACCGGCACCATGGCCTACCTCGCGCTGGAGGCCATGAACGTCGATCGCGTGCGCACGGAGCTCTCCGTGGCCTATGTCGATCACAACACGCTGCAATGCGGCTTTGAAAACGCGGACGACCACCGCTACCTTCAAACCGTGGCCCGCAAATACGGCGTTCGCTTTTCCCGCCCCGGCAACGGCATCTGCCATCAGGTGCATTTGGAGCGATACGCCAAACCCGGAAAGACGCTCATCGGCTCGGACAGCCACACGCCCACCGCGGGCGCGCTGGGAATGCTGGCCATGGGCGCGGGCGGCATGGACGTGGCCGTCGCCATGGCGGGCGGCGCGTACTACATCGACATGCCGCGCCTGTTCAAGGTGGAACTGACCGGGAAGCTCCCCCCGTGGGTCAGCGCCAAGGATGTGAGCCTCGAGCTTTTGCGCCGGTTGAGCGTCCGCGGCGGCCGGGGGGCCGTTGTGGAATGGGGCGGCGAGGGGCTTGCGACGCTCTCCGTGCCCGAGCGCGCCACCATCGCCAATATGAGTACGGAGATCGGCGCGACCGCCTCCATCTTTCCCGCGGACGAGATCGCCCGCGCCTTCCTGCGCGCGCAGGGCAGGGAGGAGGACTTTGTTTCGCTGGAAAGCGACGCGGGCGCGCAGTACGATCGCGTCATACACATCGACCTTTCCTCGCTCGAGCCGCTGGCCGCGTGCCCACATTCACCGGACAACGTTCGCCCCGTGCGCGAGCTGAAGGACGTAAAGGTCTCGCAGGTGTGCATCGGCTCCTGCACCAACTCCTCCCTGCGCGACCTTCTGCGCGTCGCCTCGATCCTGAAGGGCCGCACGGTCGCGCCCGAGGTGAGTCTCTCGGTATCGCCGGGATCGCGGCAGGTGCTCTCCATGCTCTCAAACTGCGGCGCGCTCACGGATATACTCGCCAGCGGCGCGCGCGTGCTCGAATGCGCCTGCGGGCCGTGCATCGGCATGGGGTTTTCGCCCGCGTCCGGCGGCGTATCCGCGCGCACGTTCAACCGCAACTTTGAGGGGCGCAGCGGAACGCGCGACGCGCAGGTCTACCTCGTCTCCCCGGAGACAGCGGCCGCGACCGCGCTGCTTGGCCGCCTTGCCGACCCGCGCGAGCTGGGGGAGGAGCCACCCATCGCGATGCCCGAACGCTTTCTTGCCGACGACAGCGGCGTGCTCATGCCCGCGACGGCCGCCGAGGCCGCGAACGTCCGCGTCGAGCGCGGCCCCAACATACTGCCCATGCCGCTGGGCGCGCCGTTGGAGGATTCCATCGAGGCGCGCGTGGCGATCAAGGTGGGCGACAATATCACCACCGACCACATCATGCCCGCCGGGGCAAAGATACTGCCCTATCGCTCGAATGTTCCCAAGCTCTCGGAGTACTGCTTTACCGTGTGCGACGAGGAATTTCCCGCGCGCGCCAGGGCGATGGGGCAGAGCATCGTGGTGGGCGGCGCGAACTACGGACAGGGCTCCTCCCGCGAACACGCGGCGCTCGTGCCGATGTATTTGGGCGTGCGCGCGGTCATCGCCAAGGGCTTTGCGCGCATTCACGCGGCAAACCTGATCAATTACGGCATACTGCCGCTGACGTTTGAAAACGCGGACGACTACGAGCTCGTCTCGCAGGGCGACAGTCTCCGCCTCGATGGGCTGTTCTCCGCGCTGGAAACGGGGCGCTTCACACTGCAAGACCGCACCACGGGCGAGGCGTTCGCCCTGCGCTGCACGCTTTCCGGGCACCAGCGCGACATACTGCGCGCGGGAGGGCTCCTGCGCTACACAAAGGAGGCGGGGACGCGATGATCTCTCAGGACATCGACCGCGCGGTCGAGCACTTCCGCGCGCTTCTCCAGGAGCAGGCCGCGCGCGTGCAGCACATGGAAAACAGCGCGGCGGCGCAGCGCCGCAAGCCCGAAAAGACGGTCATCGGCATCGCGGGCGGAGACGGCATCGGCCCCATCATCGTAAAGCAGGCGCGGCGCGCGCTCGAATGCGTGCTGGCGGACAAGCTCGCCGCGGGCGCAGTGGAGCTTCGACAGATCGAGGGATTGACGCTCGAAAACCGCATGGCGCGCGGCGCGTCCGTCCCCCAGGAGGTGCTGCGCGACATCCTCGAGTGCGATGCGCTCCTCAAGGGGCCCACGGCCACGCCCGCGGGCGGCAGCAGCATGGAGAGCGCGAACGTCACGCTGCGTCGCAGCCTCGACCTGTACGCGAACGTGCGCCCGGTGCGCATCCCCGAAGAAGGCGTGGACTGGACGTTCTTCCGCGAGAACACCGAGGGCGAATACGCGCTGGGCAGCCGCGGCATCGAGCTTCCCGGCCTGGCGATGGATTTCAAGGTCATCACCGACGCCGGCACGCGCCGCATCGCCCGCGCCGCGTTCGAGTTTGCCAGAAA
>DXVG01000196.1 GCA_019409045.1 Clostridiales bacterium
CCTTAACGCTGTCTGTCGCGCGGGGAAGCGGGGTGACGCCCGCCGGTGGACGCGCCCGCCCGGGGCGCTGTGCGCGCCTCCTGCTGCTTTGTCGGTGCGCCCTTGCGCGCCGCCTGTCGCTGCGCCGCCTGTCGCTCTGCGCGCTGTGCGGCCTCCAGCCGCCTCTTGGCCTCCTCGCGCCGGCGGCGCTCGTTTTCGCGCAGCCTGCGGGCCTCCTCGCGGCGGCGCTCGGCCTCGGCGCGGTCGTAGGCGCGGCGCTTGGCCCTGTACACCGCGGCGCGCTGCCGGTTGCGCGAGGCCCTGCGGCGCGCGCGCCTGAGGAGCAGCGCCGCGATCAGCACAAGCACGACCACCAGCACAAACCACGCCATGCCGCTTGCAAAGAAAGGCTGCAGCGGCTTTAAGAAGGGCAGCACGTCGTACACCGTGGCGTACTCCGGCCGCGCCGCCACGTCGCGCTCGGCCACCAGCGCGGCCGTCACGCTCTCGCCGGAGGCGGGCGTGTAGGTGAGCGTCCCGACGATCTCGCCCTCCTCGATGGGCGCCTGCAGATCCTCGTTGAACGTGATGGTGGTGCGCGCGGTGAAGTCGGCCAGCATCTCGGCCATGGCGGTGCTGCCCGGGCGCACGCGGCGGACGAACTCGCCGTCGCTGACCTGCGTGAGGCGCAACTCCAGCAGGCCCTTCTGCGCGTCGTCCCGCGCGGCGTTTTCGATGGATACGGTGTTGATCTCCGAGCCGGCGGCCTCGAAGATGTCCTCAAGCGTGTAGGCGTCGTACTGCTCCATGCCGTACTCGAACAGCTTGCGCGTGTCCCACCACTTCTTGGCGCGGTCATCGGAGGTAAAGGCGGTGCCCAGCACCACCGAGATCAGCGATATGCCGTCCTTCTCATAGGCGCCCACGAAGCACTGCCCCGCGCGGCTGTGGTAGCCCGTCTTGATGCCTATGCAGCCCTCGTAGTAGTAGCTGCTGGCGGGGTTGACCATCTCGGAAGTGGTGGTTATGTTGTACTCGCCGCGGTTGACCGTGGCGCCCATGGTGTACCTGGCGGTGGATACGATGGTGCGAAACGTTTCGTCTTGCATGGCGGCCTGCGCGATGCGGGCCAGGTCCAGGGCGGTGGAGTAGTGCGTGTCGTCGTGATAGCCGTGGGCGTTTGCAAAGTGCGTGCTCGTGCAGCCCAGCTCCTCGGCGCGCTGGTTCATCATGTCCACGAACGAGGCGATGTTTCCGGACACGATGTAGGCGATGGCGTTTGCGCCGTCGTTGCCCGAGTTGAGCGTGGTGCCGTAGAGCAGGTCCTCGAAGGTCATCACCTCGCCCGCGTACACGGGCACGACCGAGCTGTCCGAGGGCACGTTTTGCGCCACCTCGGGGATGGTGATCTGCGTATCGAGCGCGATGTCGCTCTCCAGCGCCAGCATCAGCGTCATGATCTTGGTGGTGCTGGCCGGATACAGGCGCGTGGTGGCGTTCTTTTCAAAGAGCACCTCGCCCGTCTGCGCGTCGATGAGCACGGCGGCCTGCGCATACAGGTGCCCGCTCTCCAGCGCGCCGGGGTTTTCCGCGTCCCAGTCGTCCGGCGTGGCGGCCAGCGCCGCCGGCGCGAGCAAAGCCAGCAGCATCTGCAGGATCAGAACGAGCGCCAGTGCCCTGTGTCGCATGATGTCTCTCCTTTGAATCGGCTCTGCGCCGCCCGTGGCGGCGCTATACGCGTCTATTATACCACCAGACGGCGCATTTTGTACAGTATTATGTAAAATCCTAACATTTACCGGCGAATGCTTGAATTTTTGCGGACAATCGTATATAATAATGTTGACAAAATCGTGAATCGAGCGCGCCTTCGCCGGGCGCGGCGGTGCTTTCTGGGAGGACGCCATGGCCAAGAAGATACTGATCGTAGACGACGAGCCCCTGATCGTCAAGGGCCTGAAATACAGCCTCGAGCAGGACGGCTATGAGATCGACTCCGCCCAGGACGGCGAGGAGGCCGTGGGCAAGTTCTTCTCCGGCCAGTACGACCTTGTGCTGCTGGACGTGATGCTGCCCAAGCTGGACGGCATAGAGGTCTGCCAGCGCATACGCGAAAAGAGCAACGTGCCCATCATCATGCTCACCGCCAAGGGCGAGGACATGGACAAGATACTCGGCCTGGAGTACGGCGCGGACGATTACATGACCAAGCCGTTTAACATACTGGAGGTCAAGGCGCGCATCAAGACCATCTTCCGCCGCACCGCCATGATGCAGCGGGAGAGCACGCAAAACGTCATCACCGTGCGCGACATGCAGATCAACTTAAACAACCGCTCGGTGTCCATCGGCGGGCGCGACGTGAACCTCACGGCCAAGGAATTCGACCTTCTGCACCTGTTCGTCACCAACCGCGGCAAGGTGTTCTCCCGCGAAAACCTGCTGGAGACCATCTGGAAGTACGACTATCTGGGCGATCTGCGCACGGTGGACGTGCACATCCGCCGGCTGCGCGAAAAGATAGAGCGCGTGCCCAGCCAGCCCGAGTATATCTTCACCAAGTGGGGAGTGGGCTACTATTTCACGGACAAGGACTAAGCTCAAAGCATTTTTATATTCCATTCGCTGGAAGATACTCATCGCCTATCTGCTGATCATCTCCATCGCCTTCTCGGTGGTGGCGGCCACACTGATTCAGCTGGTGGGCGACTATATGTTCAACCAGCGCGTGCGGGACGATCAGCGCGTCGCGGAGAATCTATCCTCCATCATGAGCGAGGCGCTGGTTTCGTTGGACGCGGAGGCGATGCTCGCAAGCGCGCTGGACGCCAGCAGCGAGGGGACCACCCGCGTGCTGGTGCTCGACCGCTACGGCGTGGTGCAGGTGGACGCCTTCAGCGAGCTCAACGGCCGCCGCTTTGACAACGCCGAGGTCGTCAGCGTGCTTTCGCAGGGCGTGAGCGACTACGGCTTTTACGACACCGAGGACACCAGCGCCGCAGTCGACCCCTCCGCGCTCTCCTCTCTCACGGGCGTGCGCTCCATGACGGGGCTGTACGCCTCGCCCATCTACAGCGATTCGCAGCTTGTGGGCGCGGTGGTGTACATCTCCCAGGCGCAGGAGATCTACGAAAACCTGCGCATGCTGCGCAGTCAGATGCTGTTGTGGATGCTGCTGGTGGCGCTCTCGGCGCTTCTGATCAGCATGTTCGTGGTGCGCACGATCACGCGGCCCATCGGCGAATTGAGCGCGGGCATATCGCGCATGAGCCGGGGCGATCTCTCCAGCCGCGTGGAGGTGCGCGGCAAAAACGAGTTCGCGCAGCTGGCCAGCGCGTTCAACTCCATGTGCGAAAAGCTCGAGCGGCTGGACATGTCGCGCAACCAGTTCGTCTCCAACGCCTCGCATGAGTTAAAAACGCCGCTGAGCACGATGAAGATACTGCTGGAGACGCTGCTGTATCAGGAAAACTACGACCCCGAGATGCAAAAGGAGTTCCTCACCGACATCAACAAGGAGATCGACCGGCTCAACGGCATCGTCAGCGACCTTCTGACGCTTGTGAACATAGACAGCGGCGGCATGCACCTCAACGTGAGCGAGCTGCGGCTGCGCGACGTGGTGACCGAGCAGGTCAAGCGGCTCTCCCCGCTGGCGCGCGAGCGCGGCATCGAGCTCTCCTGCGTCATCCGCGACCCCTGCGAGACCACGGGCGACAGCCTGAAGCTGCAGCAGGTGGTCTACAACATCATCGACAACGCCATCAAGTACACGCCGCGCGGGGGCGAGGTGCGCGTGGAGCTCTCTCGCGCGGGCAAGCGCGCGGTCATCCGCGTGGAGGACACGGGCATCGGCATCCCCGCGGAGGACCTGCCGCACATATTCGACCGCTTCTACCGCGTGGACAAGGCGCGCTCCCGCGAGACGGGCGGCACGGGCCTGGGCCTGTCCATCGTGCGCCAGATCGTGCTTCTGCACGACGGCGACATACAGGCCCAGAGCGAGGAGAACAAGGGCTCTGTGTTTACCATCGAGCTGCCGATTGCGACAAAGCAGGTGAAGCCATGAGACGCATGCTGACGCTTCTTACGGCGCTGGCGCTGTTGTGCGCCCCCGGCGCGCTGGGCGAGGCCGCGCTTCCGGAGCCGGAGGCCGTGACCGGCGAGATGATTCTGGGCGAGGCCGAGGCCGAGTACTTCTACGAGGCCACGCTGTACTACGTCGGCACCGACGGGCTTTCGCTGTCGCAGGCCACGCGCACGCTGCTGGTG
>DXVG01000197.1 GCA_019409045.1 Clostridiales bacterium
CGCTTCTTTTCTTTCGGAAGTGATTTTTGCGTTTGGGGGCTTTGTCAGCGGCCTGCGGGCGCCCTGCCGGAATCCCCGGCAGGGCGCCCTGTTTGTTCTCAGGTGGCGGCCGCGCCCGCCCGGGCGGCGCGCATGGCCTGCAGTTCGCGCTGGCGCTCGAGGAGCACCACCAGCCGCGGGCGGTTGTAGCGCTGGATGAGTATGAAGGGCAGGTTGCCGATCAGGTCGTAGAGCAGCATGCACACCCAGTTCCAGCCCCTGGGCATCAGCACGAGGAACACGGGGCTGAGCACGATGAGCACCATGTGCACAAGCTCCGCCACGCACGTCTCGCGGATGAGGCCCTCGACGTGCTCGGGGCTGCGCATCACGCCGATCTTTTTGCGGAATGTGTGCGGTATATAGCGGCTCATGTCCGGCACCTTGTCCTTCCAGCGGTTGATGCCCAGCTTCAGGTATATGTCGCCGCCCCTCTCCCACGCGTAGGCCGCGTAGGGAAAGGCGCGATAGTCAAAGTTCTTGCGCGGCATCTTTTCGCCGATGGCGAATAACAAAAGCCCCATCACCAGGCAAATCACGCCAAAGCGCAGGAGCAGGCCGAAAAACGCGGGTATCTGTAGCAGCAAGCGGGAAAACATCGCACCCCTCCTCCCCTGCATTATAACAAGAGCGCGCCCGGATTGCAATCCGCTGTTTGCGCTTTTGGTGCAAATTTTCCCGCGGGGTCAGCGCCGCGCCCGCTATACCTCCCAGCGGGCGAGCCACTCGGAAAACTGAAGGTATATATCGTCAAAGCGGCTGACCATGCCCTCTGCGTCGTTGAGCGCATACTTGTCCTGCGCCTCGTCGTAGACGAACTCGCCCGCCTCGAGCTGCGCGCGGGCATACTGCTCCAGCGCCTGCGCGTCCTCCACGATGGCCACGAGGTCCTCAAGCTGCGTAGCGCTGATGGCGCGCACGCGCGCGATGAGGTCCGGGAAGTAGTCCTGCGCCGACTGCTGCGCGTACCCGTAGGCGCTGTCGTCGTTGAGCAGGTTGAGCGCGTCGCCGGGGTAGAGATACCAGGACGTGCTCGAGCCGTCCTCAAACGTCTGCGTGCTTATGTATTCCGTCCACTGGCAGACGAAGTACAGGTAGTTCAGCATGGCGTTGACTTCCTCCACCACGCCGTCGGCGGCGATGGACTGCCACAGCGCGTACTCCTCGGAGACCTGGGAAAGGTCCACCTCCTCTATGCTCGCGTCCACGATGCGGTAGTTGTAGGTATAGCCGAAATCGTCGGAAAAGTCGCCGGTCTCCAGCGTGCCGGTCACCTCCACGGCCTGCTGTGTGTAGCTGAAGCTCTTGCCCGCGGGCGCGTACACGGCCATCGTGTTGGTCAGCTGGTCGGTGTTGGGCAGGCAGAACGGGCAGCTCTGGTAGGGCATGTTCAAAAGGTAGATGTAGGAGCCGTCCAGCGGCGAGAGCGTGGCGATGTAGCCCGTGATGCGCACGCGTTGTCCGTCGAGCGCCTCGATGGCGGAGTACTCCACCGCGTCGCTGAAGCGCAGCTCGGTCGTCGCCTGCGCGCTGCCGCCCCCTCCGCAGCCATACAGCGGCAGGCACAGCGCGAGCGACAGGCACAGCGCAAGCAGTTTCTTCATTTCCGTCCTCCTTTCGGGGCGCGCGCTGCATGCGGGCGTCGCGCCCCCGCGTCGGGAAGGGCGCCGGTCGCTTCGGCGCTCAGGAGAGCGCGTCGCGCCTCGCCATGACGTGCGTGAGCACGATCGTGGGCACGACGCTCAGCGCGAACACCACCGCCAGCACCGCCCATTCGGCGGGATAGACCGTCCAGGCGTTGAGCACGATGCCCATCGAGGCGGCCAGTTCCCCGGCCAGGTGCAGCCCCAGCACGCTGCCCAGCAGCGCAAGCAGCGCGCCCAGCAGGCCCGTGAGGCAGTTTTCCAGCGCGTACAGGCGCGTGATCTTCCCCATGCTGATGCCGATCAGGCGCATCAGCGCGATCTCGCTGCGCGCGTCGTACAGGTTCAGCAGCGCGATCATCACCACCACCAGCAGGTTCATCGCCAGTATGACCCCCGAGAGTATGTAGACGATGCGCGCGCTCAGATCGACGTTGTCCAGCACCTCGCGCAGCACCGTGGCCGGGTTGATGACCAGAAGCGAGGCATCCTGCGAGTACGCCTCGGTCAGCGCGTAGTAGTCGCCGATGCTGGCCGTGCGCACGAGCACCGCGCAGAGCTCGCCCTCCGCGTGGTCGTGTTCCTCCTCGGCCTCCTCCGCGGTTTCGTCCGCGGTTTCGTCCGCGCTCTCGTGCGTGTGGTCGTGCACCGCCCAGACGCTCTCGACGCCCGTGAACACGGCGTTGTCGTAGCTTGTGTGCGTGGTCTCGAGTATGCCCGTGACGGTAAAGGGCGTGGCCTCGTGCAGCGTGCCGTGCTCGACGAGGCCGTGCGAGGAGATGATCTCGTCCCCGACCTCGAGGCCGTACGCGCGCGCCACCTCCGCGCCGACGACCGCCTCAAACGTCGCGGAGAACATCTCGCCCGCGCAGAGCTCCTTGCCCTCCAGCAGCGCGGGCGTAGTGCCCACGATGGGCGCGCCGTTGAAGCTGTCGCCCATCGTAAAGGGCACGGCCTCGCTCACGCGCGGGTCGCTCGTGAGCGATTCGTATACATCGTAGGATATGGTGCCGAGGGGCTCGTCGGTAAAGAACATGGTGTTCATCGCAAGCTGCGTGGCGCTGCCCGACGGGCCGATGATGACGTCGTAGTACCCGGCGGTGGAGATGATGCCATCGCGCACCTGCCCGGAGATGTTCACCGCCAGCATGGCCACGCAGGCCGACAGCGCCATCGACAGGCAGGCCAGCGCGAGCTTTCCCTTGCGGGTGCGCATGTGCTTTATGGCAAACCTAAACACGCGCGATCACCTCCGCTCTGGAGAGGCTTTCCATGTTGAGCACATGGTCAAAGCGGGGCGCGAGGCGGTCGTCGTGCGTGACGGCGATGAGCGTGCGGCCGCGCGACACCTCGAGCAGCCGGTCCACCACGGCGCTGCCGATCTCGAAATTCAGGTTTCCGGTCGGCTCGTCCGCGAGGATGACCTCCGGGCGCAGCATCAGCGCGCGGGCGATGGCCACGCGCTGCTTTTCGCCGCCGGACAGCCGCCGCACCACGCGCTTTTTGAGGTGGCGGATGCCGAGGCTCTCGAGCGCGCCGTCCATGCCGGAGAGGTCGATCTTCTCCAGCGACAAAACGCGCAGGTTGTCCTCCACGCTCATGCCCTCCAGCAGCTTGAAGTCCTGAAAGATATAGCCGATATGCCCGATGCGAAATGCGTCCCGCTCCCGCTGCGACGCATTTGCCATGTCGCGGCCGTCGAAGAGCACCGAGCCGTCCGTGGGCGCGAGTATGCCCGCGATCAGGTTCAGAAGCGTGGATTTTCCGCAGCCGGAAGGGCCGAGGATCACATAGCTCGACCCGTTTTCAAACGTGAAATCTTCATAGGATATGCGCGTCTCCTCGCCGAAGCGCATGGAAAGGTTCTGTATGGCGATCATTGTATTTTCCTCCAAAAATGCGCAGTTTCCGCGCGCGCAGGGCAGTGCAGCGCGCGAAAGGATGCCCGAACAGACCTCCGGAGAGCCGGAAGTCGGGCATGGATATGGCTGTGTGCATCTTGGGAGTCAATCGTTGAGGCGCACCTTTTGCAAAACGGGCGTGAGGGCGCAGGCGCGGCGCGCCTGTCTGCGCGCGCCGAGGCGCTCGCGGGGGCGCAGCGCAAGTGCGGCGCAGATGGCGCTCAGCGCGCAGCACAGCAGGCGCAATCGCTCGGCGCTCGCCTCCAGCATGCGGCAAACCGCGCACTCCTCCGCGCCCGGGCAGCCGCGCTCGCGGTGCGCGGCGCGGACGAGATACGGCGAGAGGCAGAGCGCCAGCACCAATACGGTCAACAGCGCGGCCAGCAGCCGCCGCTTTCCTGCGCGCATGTCTCCCGCCTCCTCTCCGGCACGTCTATGGCATGCTGTTTTTCTTCATTATACCGCATTCGGGCGGCAAATCCATGCGCAAAATGAAAACGATGTGCGGCAAACTCGTGACGACGCCCATGCAGGGGGACGTGCGCGCAAAAAAGCCAGGGCGTTGAGAAAGCCCGCAAGCCAAGGAAGCGAGCCTGCAAACAAGGGA
>DXVG01000198.1 GCA_019409045.1 Clostridiales bacterium
GTGGAGTCGCCGCGGTACACCTGCGCACCCTCGCGCTGCACATACACCGCGCGCGTGGCAGTTTCCTCCTGCGCGCGCTGGGGCGCGAGGTCCGCCTTGCGCACATAGGCCACGGCGTCGCCCCTGCGCACGCGGCACCAGGCGTCGTTCTTCGCGCACACGTCTACGGCCTCGTTCCGGGAGAGCGTGCCCAGCACCTGCGAGGCGGTGGAGTCCTGCGCGTAGACGGGAACGCCGTCGCGCTGCGCGTAGGCGACCATGATCGTCTGAAGCTCCTCCTCGACGGGCGCGGAGGACAGGTCGGACTGCGGTATGTAGCCGACGCGGCCGCCGCTGACGGTGCGGCACCAGCCGTCGCGCGTGCCGGTGATGTACACCGTGCCGTTTTGATTCACATAGCCCAGCACGGCCGAGGCGGTGGAGCACTCCGCATAGACGCGCACGCCGTCGTAGCGCGCGTAGACCGCCGTGGTCTGCTCCGCGGCAGGGCCCTGCGCGGTCAGTCCCGCGCTGAGCACGAAGCCGCGAGCGCCGTCAAGCGTAACGCCCGCCCACTCGCCGACCGTGACGTGTACGGTCACGCGCTGTCCCGCGCGGAGCGTGCGCACGGCTCGGGCGTCCTGCGCCGGGCCCGTGCGCAGCGTGAGTTCGCGCGCCGCATAGGCCGTCGCGCCGCCCGCGGACTGCTCGGTGAGCACCAGCGCGGAATCGACATACGCGGTCGTTCCGCCGCGGCGGACCTTGGACCATTCCCCGCGCGTCTCGATCAGCTCGACCTGCGCCCCCGGCGATACGGCGATGGAGCGCGCGCCGGTATCGGGGTACTGATAGGCCCGCGTCTGCCGGCTCAGGTATGCCGTTTGTGCCTGCGCCGCGGATGCGAGCAGGGAAATCGCCGTCAGGAGCGCCGCCAGAGCGCGTTTGAACTTCATGTGTCGTCCTCCCTGTGCAAAAACCAATTGCTGCCATTATATTACAAAACTATTTCAAAATCAAGTGTTTTTGTGTCAAAAATGTCCTTTTTAACGCATTTCATGCCCAAATCGCCCGAAAACAGGCGGTTGGCGGTGCTATTTGTTTCAAAAGTTTTTCAATTCTTCACTGTGCTTCGGACGCGCGGACGGGGCGAGGCGCGCGCGATTTTCTGTCGAATTTGATTTTATTTAGGCACTTTGCGACAACGGTTGCATAACTTCGCGGCAATGTATATAATAGAAGTACGAATGGCTGTACAAATGCGCTTTTTTGAGGTGAGAATATGTCGATGTACCCGCTCATCCTGATCTGCGACGACGACCCCGTGGTGCACGAGTCCCTGGGGCTGTATCTCAGCTCCGAGGGGTATGAGCATCAGTCCGCATACGACGGGCAACAGGCGCTCGAGATGGTCGAAAACCTGCATCCCGACATGGTGGTACTCGATCTGATGATGCCGCGCATGTCCGGCATCGACGTATGCCGCACCATCCGCCAGACCAGCTCCATCCCCATCATCATGCTCACCGCCAAGGGCGAGGAGATCGACCGCATACTCGGCCTGGAGCTGGGCGCGGACGACTACATCGTAAAGCCCTTCAGCCCGCGCGAGGTGCTGGCGCGCATCAAGGCGGTGCTGCGCCGCTTCTCCGAAAAGGCGCAGGATGAGGACAGCTCCATCATCCGCCTGCCGCAGCTTGAGATCAGCCTGGAGAACTACCAGGTCAAGGCCGCGGGCAAGGTGATCCCCTGCACGCCCAAGGAAGTGGAGATACTGCACATGCTCTGCTCCAACGTGGGCCAGGTGTTCTCGCGCGAGCAGATCCTCTCGCGCGTGTGGGGCTACGACTACTTCGGCGACACGCGCACCGTGGACGCGCACATCAAGCGCATCCGCCAGAAGCTGCCCCAGGAGAACGTTCCGTGGGTGCTCAAGACCGTGTACGGCGTAGGCTATCGCTTTGAGGTCAACGCATGAAAAATCGAAGCTCGCTGACCCGGCGGGTGATCGCGTTCTCGGCGGCCATTGTTTCGACAATGGTCGTCGTGGCCTTGATCGTGTACATCTTCGGCTTCGGGCACGGGCAGGACCCCATGCCCGCGATCTGGTCGGCGCTGATCGGGCTGGGCGCGGCGGCCATCGCGTTCGTGCCGCTTCTGCGGCTTATGATCTCCCCGGTGGCCGAGCACATCGCGCAGCTGCGGGACGTGGCCGTGGCCGTGGCAAAGGGTGACCTGGACGCGCGGGCGGACGAGCGGCTTCCGGGCGAGCTGGGCGAGCTGGGCAAGGCGCTGAACAACCTGTCGTACCAGCTCTCGCGCAACATGTACCTGCTCATCATCGAGCGAAACCGCTTAAAGCAGATGCTCAACGGCCTGTCCGAGGGCATCGTAGCGGTCAACGCCAAGGGGCGCGTCACGCACCGCAATCCGGCGCTGGAGCGCATGTTCTCCGGCTTTGCGCAGGAGCATCCCCCGCGCGACGAGCGGCTCAAGCTGATCCCCGACCGCGACATATGGGCGGACTTTGACCGCGTGGTCCGCGAGGGCAAGGTCATCACCCGCAACCTGGAGATGCCCGAGCGCGTTTTGCGCGTGGTGATCTCCCCGCTGGTGGACGAGATCGGCACCACGGCGGGCGCGGTGGGCCTGTTTTCCGATATAACGCAGCTCGAACGGCTGGAGCGCACGCGGCGCGACTATGTGGCCAACGTGTCGCACGAGATGCGCACGCCGCTGACGGCCATGCGCGCGCTGATCGAGCCGCTCAAGGAGGGCATGGTCACCACAGAGGATGCGCGCATGCGCTATTACGACATCATACTGCGCGAGATCATGCGCCTGTCCAGGCTGATCAACGATTTGATGGAGCTCTCCCGGCTGCAGAGCGGCACGCTTGCCATACGCACCGAGCGCATGAAGCTGGGGGCGCTGGTGGACGACGTGTGCGAGCGGTATCGCTCCATCGCCGAGGACCACGAGATCACCTTCCGCGAGGGCACGGACTTTTCCAAGGTCCCCGCCGTGGTGACCAACGCCGACCGCGTGGAGCAGCTCTTGGTGATCCTGCTGGACAACGCCATCAAGTACACGCCCGAGGGCGGCACGGTGTCTCTGGACGCGACGTGGGATGAGGAGCGCGTGACGCTCATCGTGCGCGACACGGGCATCGGCATATCGCAGGAGGATCTGCCGTATGTGTTCGACCGCTTCTACAAGGTAGACAAGGCGCACAGCGGCATGGGCAGCGGGCTGGGCCTGTCCATCGCGCGCGAATTGCTGCGCTGGATGGGCGAGGAGATATGGGTCAAGAGCGAGCCCGGCAAGGGCACGCAGTTCGGCTTCACGCTGCGCCGCGACGCCACGGCATAGCGGGGCAAAGGAAAGCGCCGCGACCGACGTTTGCCGGTCGCGGCGATCTTTTTTTGGGGGGGGGACCCCCCGCCGCTTCTCAGATTCCGGAAACTGCGCCAGATATTTCACACAAAGATCATGAACCAAACAGCCGCGCATTTACGTCTAACATACGCATTCACCACTTGGGAATGCAAGCGACAAAGACGAGGTGTTGTTTCATGAAAAGAAAACTGCTCGCCGCGCTGCTGGCCGCGCTGCTTCTTTTGTCGGGCTGCCAGTACAGCGTCGTCGAGGACGCAGACGAGCAGCAGCTCTCACTCGGACAGGGTGCGGCCGCGGAGGCGCTCACCCCCTCTCCCACCGCCGCGCCTTTGCAAAACGGGAGCCGGGACGCCGAGGGCGAGACCGCCGTGGCCGACCTGCAGGCGCGCCTTCAGGCGCTGAACTATCTGGACGGCCGGGCGGACGGCATCTTCGGCGATGACACGCAGGCTGCGCTCGAGGCGTTTCAAACCATGAACGGCCTGCCGGCCACGGGCGTGCTGGACGCGGGCACGCAGGCCGCGCTCTCAAGCGCCATGGCGATCCCCATGCCCACGCCCGAGCCCACGCCGCTTGCCATGGGCGCGGAGGGCGATGGCGTGCGCGAGGTGCAAAACGCGCTGCGCAACTACGGCTTCATGACCGGCTCGGCCGACGGCGATTTCGGCAAGCTGACCGACGAGGGGCTCAAGCTGTTCCAGCAGTACCTGTACGTCGTGGAGGGCCGCGAGTACTACAGCCCCACCGCCACGCCGGAGCCTGCCTACGAAGG
>DXVG01000199.1 GCA_019409045.1 Clostridiales bacterium
ATGTAGAACGTCTCGTAGCCCTCGCGCTGGGCGATCTTGATCAAAAAGCCCCTGGTCTCGGAGGTGGTGACGATGATGTGCCGGCGGTAGTCCTCCCCCACGGCCTTTTTGAGCAGGTCGAGCACGATCAGGTACTGGCTCATGGTCTCGGCGGTGCCGCCGGACTTGGTGATGACGTTGAAGCAGGTGGTCTTCAGGTCGATCACGTCCAGAAGCGCGGCCATGCGCTCGGGGTCGATGTTGTCCTCTATGTACAGGCGGGGGCCGCCGCGCTTTTCGCGGGGAAGCTCGTTGTAGCGCAGGTGGCGCAGCGCCTGATGCACCGCCGCCGGGCCCAGCGCGGAGCCGCCGATGCCGAGCACGACGAACGTCTCAAACTCGTCGCGCACACGCGCGGCGGTCTTTTCGATCGCGTCGAGCACGCTCTCCTGGTCGTAGGGCAGCGTCATCCAGCCCTGCATGCCCTTGCCCCGGTTCTCCTCCACCATGGCGTGCGCCTTGCGCAGCGCCTCGCCCATGCCGTCCATCTCGGCGCGGGAAATGCCGTGCTCGCCGACGTATTCAGCCATCATCGGGTTAAAGTCGAAGCGTATGTTTTTCATGCTTTCCCCTCCGTTTCAGTATACAACCATTATACGATACCGGCGGCGGATTTGCAAGGACTTCCAGCCAAAGAAGGCGCGCCTCAGATGACGCCGCGCATCGCCAGCGCGGCCAGCACGCACGTCGCCACGACGAGCGCGCAGATCAGCATCACGCCGACGTGCCGCGTGCGGGCCACGGGCGCGCCCTCGCTCTCCAGCAGCCCCGCCTTGCGCAGCGCGCTGACCAGCGGCTTGTAAAGCAGCATCAGAAGCGCCGCATTGGCCGCGTTTTTGAGGAGGTTGTAGGGCAGAAAGATCGGAAGCAGCATGGCCGCCACGGCCTCGCGAGGCATGCCCATGTACAGCGGCGTGATCAGGTAGTTCCACAACAGCATCAGCGCCGTGGAGCACACGCAGCCGGCGACCAGCCCAATGGCCGCGCCCCGCAGCGTGTGTACGCGCTTGTAGACCGCCGCCGCCACGCAGGCAAAGCCCCAGGTGGAGAGTATGTTCATCACGCAGCCGATGATGCCGGTGGAGCTTATGGTGACCATCTCCACCAGCGAGACCACCACCGCCAGAAGCGCCGCCGACAGCGGGCCGAACATGAACCCACCCAGGCCGATGATGACGTCCTTGGGCTCGTACTTGAGGAAATCGACGGATACGACGGGGATGTTGATGAGCATGACCGACAGAAGCGCCAGCGCCGCCAGCACGCCCAGCATGGCAATTTTCTTGGTTTTCGCGTTCACTTTCCATTCCTCCGAAATAAAGATTGGACGCCTGTAGACGGAGCGTCTTGCAGGTGTCCAATGGTGTGCCGGAGGCTGTATCGTTTGCACGCGAAGCATCCATTCCATAGACACATCTTCTTCCATCCAGACTGTCACTGTTGGTTCCGGAGTTGCACCGAATCTGCGCCGAGGCGCTTGCGGACTGTACCGCCAGTCGGGGATCGCACCCTGCCCTGAAGACGTTCTGTTCAGTTGTCACACACAGTATACCGCCCAACATGTTAAGGCGCAAGCGCGCTCATGTATCGTTTTCGTTAGCGCCGCCTAGCGTACGAAGCGCCTCCCCGGCCCAGTGAAGCAGCCGCCGGGAGAGCGCCTCAAACGCCTCGCCGTCGCCGTCCAGCTTACCCGCCGCGTCGCGCTCAAAGAGCAGGTGTGTACGCAGCCAATGCCCGCATCCAGTCCTGCATGCGCCTCTCCCTTCCAAAGGGCCCTCAGAGGCCCTGCGTCTCCCCCGCCGCCTCCCTGAGCGCGCGCATGACCTCCTCGTCCTGCGCGAAGATGCCCTCGAGGAATTCGCGCGCCTGCGCGTGTGCGGCGTAGGACACATAGAAGGCGTAGTTTTCCATGAACGTGCTGCCGCCGAAGATGGCGCTGTTGCCCAGCGTGGCCGTCGAGAACGCGAGCCCCTCCTCGCGCAGCAGCGGCTCGATCATGGAGGCGTGGTTCATGCGCACGATGCACAGCAGCACCGGGTCGTCCGCCTCCGGCGCGCGAAGGCAGTTGCCCTTGCCGCAGCCGGGGCAGGTCGCGCCCGGCGAGAGGCGGTTGCATCTTTTACAATAGAGCATCGCGTTTCCCCCTTCCGATAAAAGCGGGACGGGCAAGCGCCCGTCCCCGTATGCAGTCTGGTTGTTACACGCCCCTGCGCTCGTTGCGCAGCTTTTCGCCGAGCGTCTGGTTCGTGGTGCGCACATGGCCCTTCAGGGGCACGATCTTGGCGTCGATGGCATCGAGTATCCAGGACGGCTGCGGGAAGAAGGCCTCCTCCAGCTCGTGCGCGGGGGTGATCCAGTTCCTGGAGGCGACCACCACCGGCGGCGCATCCAGCTCGTCGAACGCCATTTCGGTGATCTGGCGGGCGACCTCGGAGGCGAAGGAGCCGCGCTCGCAGGCGTCGGTGACGATGACCAGGCGGCCGGTCTTCTTCACGGACTCGATGACCGTCTCATAGTCGAACGGCACCAGCGTGCGCGCGTCGATGACCTCGGCCTCCATGCCGTACTTGGCCTTGAGCTCGTCTGCGGCCTTGAGCGCGCGATAGAGCACCGCGCCGAAGGTGAGGATGGTGACGTCCTTGCCCGCGCGCTTTACGTCGGCCTTGCCGAAGGGGATCTCGTAGTAATCCTTGGGGACGCCGCCCTCGTGGAACTGCTCGCCCACGTCGTAGATGCGCTGGGACTCGAAGAACACCACCGGGTCGGTGCCCACCAGCGCGGAAGCCATCAGGCCCTTGGCGTCGTAGGGCGTGGCCGGGAAGGCCAGCTTCAGGCCCGGGATGTGGGCAGCCAGCGCGGACCAATCCTGCGAGTGCTGCGCGCCGTACTTGGAGCCGACCGACACGCGCAGGACCACGGGCATCTTGATGATGTCGGCGGACATGGCCTGCCACTTGGCCATCTGGTTGAACACCTCGTCGCCCGCGCAGGCGAGGAAGTCGCAGTACATCAACTCGACCAGCGCGCGGCCGCCCGCCATGGCGTAGCCGACGGCGGAGCCGACGATGGCGCTCTCGGAGATCGGGGCGTTGAACAGCCGGTGATACGGCAGCGCCTCGGTAAGCCCACGGTAGACCGCGAACGCGCCGCCCCAGTCGCGCACGTCCTCGCCGTAGCTGACGAGCGAGGCGTCCTTGTAGAAGCGGTCGATGATGGCCTCGAACAAGCCGTCGCGAAGCTGGTAGACCTTGTTCTTGGACACGGGCTTGCCGTTTGCGTCAAAGCCGAATCGCTCCTTGCGGGCGATGGCCTGCACGCGCGGGTTCTCCTCCATGGGCATGTTGACGTCCGGCTTGGCGTCGGAGAACGCCTCGACATGGCCGTTGGTGAACATCATGTCCGCGATCTCGTCCGGGTCCTTGGCAAGGTCCATGCGCGGGGAGACCTTCTCGTCGATGGCGAGCTTGAAGTTGCGGAAGATGGCGTCGTCCACGTCCTTGACGATGGCGTCGCAGACCTCCTCGGTCGCCACGCCCGCCTCGATGAGCTGCTTGCGGTACTCGACGATCGGGTCCTGCGCCTCCCAGGCGGCGATCTCTTCCTTGGTGCGGTAGGAGGAGCTGTCCGACGGGCTGTGGCCGGAGAAGCGGTAGGTGACCACGTCCAGCAGCACCGGGCCCTTGCCCTCCAGCAGCAGCTTCTTCTTGCGGCCATAGGCCTCGATGACGGCCAGCGGATTGAAGCCGTCCACGCGCTCGGCGTGCATCTGGTTGGGGTTAAAGCCCGCGCCCAGGCGCGCGAGTATGTCGTAGGCCATGGTCTCGCCGTTGGTCTGGCCGCCCATGCCGTACTGGTTGTTGAAGATGTTGAACAGGACCGGCAGGCCGCCCTTCATCTCGTCCTCCCAGAGCTGTGTGAGCTGGCCCATGCCGGACATGTTCAGCGCCTCGAGCACCGGGCCGCGGCCGAGGGAGCCGTCGCCGATGTTGGCCACGACGATGCCCGGCTTGCGGTTGACGCGCTTGTACAGCGCCGCGCCCATGGCGATGGTGCCGCTGCCGCCGACGATGGCGTTGTTGGGATAGATGCCAAAGGGCGTAAAGAA